>JBGSWI010000086.1:0-45450 GCA_041752515.1 Leptolyngbyaceae cyanobacterium
TCTCTGGGATTGACTAAGTTAAGCTCGTCAATTGGCGCTATGGTGCGGTTGAAAGGTTTAAGCATTGCCGCAAGGATAGTGAATTTTAAAGTCATTCGTGGAACCAAGAATCCCACTGGCTTCAGCCGTGGGAGTGTCAAAAAAACACTATCAGATTGCTGAGCGTTAATAGCTTTAGAACGGTTGGAACCGAGTCAACCCAGAAACGGCTGGGTCGGCAACCCGATCGCCGGAGTGGAAGAGCGAAATAAATCTCCTGCAAAAAAACCCTGTTTAATTTCTTGCTGACTTAGCCCAACCGATGCCGAAGTGATATACAAGTCTGTCAGCTTAGAGCCTCCAAAGGTCACGCAAGTGGGGCGCTGAATCGGTACTTTAACTCGCGAAATCTCCTGACCGTCGGGGTCGAAGCAAGCAATGCACCAGCCATTCCACAGGGCAGACCAGATATTGCCCTGCTGATCGATCGCTAGCCCATCCGGTTCGGCAATTTCATCGCTGAGGTCAATTAAAACCCGGCGATCGCGAATCGCACCCGTTTCCGCCTCAAAGTGATAGGCGTAGATTTTGCGTTGGGCAGAGTCGGTTAAGTAAAACGTTGCCCCATCGGGACTCCAGCCCAACCCGTTAGAAATGGTTAGCCCCGTTTCCATGACGTGGAGTGAGCCATCGAGATCATAGCGATAAAGCTCTGCTTGTTCGGGTTCTTCGCTGATGGAGCCAATCCAAAAGCGCCCCTTTGAGTCGCATTTACCATCATTAAAGCGAGTGTTAGGGTAAGGAAAATCAGTTTGATAGAGGGTGGTTACGTCCCCCGTTTGAGTATTGAGAAACGCCAGGCGATCGCGCAGGGCGATGAGCAATCGATCAGGTCCAGCGAGGGCGATCGCGCTCACCAAATCACCCACATCAAAGTGGCGATCGTGTCCGGTGACGGGGTCAAACTGATGCACTCGATGATTAAAGATATCGACCCAGAAAAGTTGCTGAATATCAGCATTCCAAACCGGTCCTTCGCCCAAGCGGGCACGAGTAGTCAATACATTTTGAATCAATTGATTCATAAGACTATTACCCCATTCTCCAAAGAGTGTTTAACCAGATTGTTGAATATCAAATACGTGATAGCCCCATTCCGGCATATCGAAATAAAGCCCTGAAACTAGGCTGTCGCCAGGGCGATCATAAATAATAGAACTCATCAAATCTTTGAAAAAGTAGGTTTTATTCGCCAGATCGTCATAGGGCAGAGTCACGTAACACTGACTCGGATGGGGCGCATAGTTAACGATAATCAACAATCGTTGTTTTTCTGCGAACCCTGCTTTTTCATCACCTTCCCAGGTGAAGCTGATGAACTCATTGGATGTCCCGTTCCCCTCCCAGGCAGGGCGGCAATTGAGCAGTCGCCAGGTGCCCGATCGCAACACGGGCGATCGCAAGCAGGCAAGCAGTTGGCGATAGAAGAGGTGGAGTTCTTCATCAATCGGTTCGGTGGGTCCTCGTTGAAGATGCACCGAAATTTTGTGTTTCCAGCCTTCGAGTTGCCCCTCGTGAAAAAAGCGCAGACCGGGACTGAGAAAGGTGAGGATGGCGGCAGCGCGATGCACATCGGCAGGAAAAGTTCCAGCAGCGCGGGCTTCATCGTGATTTTCTAGAAAACGAGCGGATTTGGCTTGATAGTCTAAGTCTGCATAAAAGTGTTCGCGCACCGGTTGGGCGTGTTGTTCGAGCAGGCGATCGTAGAGGCGTTTGTCATAGGTATAGTCAAACCCACACTGTTGCAGCGTCCATTCCATATCCCAGTAGACTTCTGCCAGGAAGACAAAGCCGGGGTGCTGTTGACGCGCTTTTTGGGTAGCAGATTGCCAGAAGGGCGCGATCGCGATTCCCCAAACGGACTCAAAGATCTCTGGCAAAATCAGCATTGCCATATCACACCGCACGCCATCGCACATCTGAGCAATAGTCAACAATTCGCCGAGCATGGCTGCTTGCAGCGCGGGGTTGCCATAGTTGAGTTGAAGCGTGTCAGACCAACCTGCAAAGTAAGGATCGCGCCCGTAGGCAAAAATGATTTCACCCGTAGCCGTGGAGACTCGACAATAGTTTTGGGGTTCTCGTGCCAGCAGTTCCTCGGTTCCTTGCACAAAAAACTCAGGGTTACTCTGCACCCAAGCATGGTCAGGAGCCATGTGGTTGGGCACAAAGTCGAGCATTAATTTGAGTCCGCGCTGGTGCAGGCGATCGCGCAGGCGTTCTAGGGCAGCACGCCCCCCCATGCGATCGCTAACACGGTAGCCCTGGATGGCAAAACAAGAGCCGCAAACATCGTCATCGCTTAAGTCAATCAGCAGTTGTCGATAGTCCTCTAGCCACTCCCGATTAGACAGAGAGACGGCACGCCCCGCCTTCCCCATTTGCCAAACCCCCAGACAATAAACCCAGTCAAACCCTAAACTGACAATTTCATCAAGGGCTGTGTCGGGAATATCATCTAGGGTTGCCGGACGGTTTAATGGCTTAGAAAGCAACTGTATCCAGACGCGAGTATTGACCTGATACAACGAGGGATAAGTCGGGGTTGGCATTATCCGTAACCGCTAATGGTGATATAGCCCTGTGTAGATAGGTTCGGACAAGGGGCTTAAGCCCCTTGTTGCGTTGAGGCAATTAGAGGTTCTAAGGCAAGTTCGTACTGCTATAGCGCCTTAAGCATTCAGGCTCTTAACCTGATACTTGGCAAATTCTCCAGGCGTGACCGTATCTAACACGACTTCAGGGGTAAAGTAGCCCAATCCCTGGATAATTCTGGCAATGCAGCCCGTCCAGCCGGTTTGGTGACTGGCACCGATTCCTGCCCCATTATCGCCGTGGAAGTATTCGTAGAACAAAATCAAATCGCGCCAGTGGGGGTCGGTTTGAAACTTCTCCGCCGAGCCATAAACCGGACGACGACCAGACTCATCTTTGAGGAAGATGCTGACGAGACGTTCGCTGATGCATTGGGTTACCTCAAACAACGTTCGCTGCTCTCCCGATCCCGTAGGGTATTCAATGGTAAAGGCATCGCCGTAGTAGCTGTAGAGTTGCAGCAGCGATCGGATTAGCAATAAGTTAACCGGCATCCAAATCGGACCGCGCCAGTTGGAGTTGCCACCGAACATCCCGGAGGTGGAGTCACCCGGAACGTAGCCGACTTTGTATTCCTGGTCATCGTGATAGAAGCGATAGGGATGTTCATCGTGATAGCGAGAGAGGGAGCGAATGCCATAATCGCTGAGAAATTCGGATTCATCCAGCATTTTGGAGAGCACTCGGCGCACCTTGTCTTCGTTTAAGATCGACAGCATGAGTCGATTGCGCTCACCCGGTTTGGAGGGTAGATGCACATTTTGAGTCAGTTCTGGGTGACGCATGACGAACTCTTTTGCCCGGGCGTTAAAGCGGGGCAGTTTCTCAAAGGCTTCACTGGGAAAGACGGCAACTGCCATTAGCGACAGTAACCCAACCAGCGATCGCACTTTTAAGCGAGTCGATTTGCCACCCGGTAAGCACAGCACATCGTAGAAGAAGCCATCTTCTTCATCCCATAGTTCATCACAGTGGTCGCCAACCCGATCCATTGCTCCGGCAATCCACATCGAGTGTTCAAAGAACTTGATTGCCAGATCTTCGTAGAGGGGATCATGGAGTGCTAGTTCGATCGCAATCTGAAACATCCGCTGACTAAAGAACACCATCCAGGCAGTACCATCAGCCTGTTCCAAGCGCCCCCCTGTGGGTAACGGCGAACTGCGATCGAACACGCCAATGTTGTCCAAGCCCAAGAATCCGCCTTCAAACAAGTTGTTGCCGCCTTCATCTTTGCGGTTGACCCACCAGGTAAAGTTAATCAGCAATTTGGAAAAGGCGTACTTGAGGAATTCTAGGTCGCCCTCGCCGTTGTTGCGTTCGCGATCGCGGGTATAAATTTCCCAGGTAGCAAAGGCATGGACGGGCGGATTGACATCGCCAAAGTTCCATTCATACGCAGGAATTTGACCATTGGGATGCAGGTAATCCTCCCGCAGCATCAGCATCAGTTGATCTTTGGCAAAGTCGGGATCAATTAAGCTAATCGGAATCACATGAAATGCTAGATCCCAAGCAGCGTACCAAGGATATTCCCACTTGTCTGGCATGGAAACAATATCGTCGTTGTGCATATGAAACCATTCACTGTTCCGCACGTGCTTCTTCTCGGCGGCGGGGGTCCAAGGGTTGACATTACGTTCCCTGAGCCATAGATCCACGTCGTAGTAGAAGTATTGTTTCGTCCACATCATGCCCGCCAATGCTTGCCGCATGACGTTGGCGCGATCGCTATCCGCTTGCACCGCTGGTGGAATCACCGTGGCATAAAATTCATCCGCTTCCTTCAGCCGAGCCGCAAACTGTTGATCAAAGTAGGTGCCAAATGGCTCTCCCACTTCAGCCGGAGCTTGTTTTGTCAGGCGTAAGCGGATGACCTTCGTCTCTCCAGCCCCCACCGTCATCTCGTAATGGGGCGTAACTTTGGTGCCAACGCTGCTAGGATTCACTGCATCTTGTTGTCCATGCACGATGTAGTTGTTAACGCCATCTTTGACGTAAGGGGTGGCGTTAGAGGTGCCAAACAAGCGCTGGTTGTTCGTTTCATTTTCTGTGAATAGCAGCGGTGTAACCCCATCACAGTAGAGGTAATAATCCTTGACGTATTGATCTAGTAGAGTATCTGTAATGTGGGCATGAACCACACTATTACCCGTGCCCTCAATTTTTGTAAATACGGGTTTGGCTCCTCCGTCTGACCAAGACCAAGTGTTGCGGAACCACAAGGTTGGCAACACATGAATGGGAGCCGCTTCTGGTCCTCGATTGGCAACGCTGATTTGAATCAACACATCTTCAGTATCGCCTTTGGCATATTCTACAAACACATCAAAGTAGCGATCGCTGTCAAAAATTCCGGTATCTAGCAGTTCATACTCCAGTTCGTATTTGTTGCGATTACGATTGGTGCTGACCAAATCATCGTAAGGAAATGCCGCCTGAGGATATTTGTAGAGATACTTCATGTACGAGTGGGTGGGCGTACTGTCGAGATAGAAGTAATACTCTTTAACATCTTCACCGTGGTTGCCTTCGCTGTTGGTCAAGCCAAACAACCGCTCTTTCACAATGGGGTCGTTCCCGTTCCAGAGCGCCAGCGCAAAGCAGAGCAAGTTATGACTATCACTGATGCCAGCCAACCCGTCTTCGCCCCACCGGTATGCCCGCGATCGCGCATGATCGTGCGGAAAATATCCCCAAGCATTGCCGTCGGTGCTGTAGTCTTCTCGCACGGTGCCCCATTGACGCTCACTCAAGTAGGGTCCCCACTTGTACCAATCGGCTTCACCCATTCGAGTTTGTTTAAGTCGCTGTTCTTCTGCGGTCATGGTCATCTCCTGAATCGTGGATAGTAAACCTGAAAAATCAATCTGAACGAGGTCGTAATTATAGGGTTGATCGATAATTGCGCCGAAGCAGTAAGGGCACCACAATCATACAAATACCTGTAAACATCAAATTCACCCCCACGAACACGCCTAGCAACCAGGCTGCACTAAAGGGCCATTGATAAAAAATCAAAATCCCCAACACGATCGCCAATAAGCCGCTAACTAACGTCCAAACCCAGTTGGGATCGGGACGCGCCTTAAACGCTGCAATCACCTCAAGAATTCCTTGCCCCAAAATGACAGCCCCAAAGGCGACGGTCAGGGTGAGCGCCGCCCCAAAAACGTTGCTTAGCAATAGGATTCCGGTCGTCACATAGAGAATTCCAATCAGGAGCTTTAACCAGAAGCCGCGATCGCTCCGAGATTGAACGGCATAGATGATGCGAATAATCCCTGCGATTAAAAATATCCAGGAAAAGACACGGGCGACGGCAACCGTAGCCATCAAAGGTTCAACGATCGCGGCAATGCCCAAGATCAGCATCACAACCCCTAGCGCTATAAACCAACCTGAATTTTGTCGTATTTCACGAATCACTTCAGTTTTCATCGCCAATTCTCCCATAGAGGTGTGCAATCGGTTGGCTCATCCTAGGCAGACCAAGCTTCTCGAAAGTCGGCATAGAGGGTGAGTCCGCCATCAATGAATAGGGTTTGCCCCGTGATATAAGCGGCTTCATCCGAGGCGAGGAATGCCACCCCTGCCGCTACTTCTTCAACGCTGCCCGCGCGCGCCATGGGAATGTGGCTTTCGACGATCGCCTTCTTTTCGGGATGATCGATCCAATCTTGATTGATCGGCGTAATGGTGGCACCAGGGGCGATCGCGTTTACCCGAATGCCGCGTGCCGCATATTCCAACGCTAAGGTTTTCGTCAGGTTTTCCATGCCGCCTTTACTAATGGTGTAACTGGCATACATCGGTCGCGGAATAATCTCATGAACACTGGAAATATTGATAATAATACCGGGGCGATCGTGGCTTAAACACTGCTTAATCATTTCTCTCGCACACAGAAATGACCCCCGCAGATTGATCGCCAAGACGCTATCAAAGTCTTTCGCAGTCACTTCATGAGAAGGGCATTCTTTTTGAATGCCCGCGTTGTTCACCAAAATATCGAGACTGCCAAACCTTTCAACCGTCTGATTGACCATGTTAAGAATGTCTTCCTCTTTGGAAACATCGCCCTGGATCAACAGCGATCGCACCCCGCATCCTTCTACCTGATCGCAGGCATTTTGCATTGCCATTGTTTCCGTATCTTTCGCTTCCTCAGCGCTCTTACGGTAGTTAATCGCAATGTTGCAGCCCTCGCGCGCCAGCCGGATGGCGATCGCTTGCCCGATTCCTGAGCTTGCTCCCGTGATCAGGGCAGTTTTTCCGGTTAATCCTTTCATCATTGCCACTCTTAATAAGATTAGATTGATTAGGCAATACTAAAGACAAATTGAGTCATCAACGACCTGGCTTTTTAATTTTTTTTCAGTCATTGGGTAAATCGCTGATGCTTTACCAGTTGATGTTTTACCACAATAGCGCCAAGCTGGATTCGAGAAATAAGGACAATTCGCTCAAAACGACACCATCCCGAACCTGCAACTCAAGCACCAGCCTAAGATTAAACCGAGAAGTTAT
Source organism: Leptolyngbyaceae cyanobacterium (assembly GCA_041752515.1). GTDB lineage: Bacteria > Cyanobacteriota > Cyanobacteriia > Leptolyngbyales > Leptolyngbyaceae > ULC077BIN1. The sequence goes on from JBGSWI010000086.1 coordinate 7,165, forward strand.
ATGAAAGCGATATGAAAAAGAAAAATGTTTCTTTCATGGTGTGCAGTCTTGCCATACTGACGGTGCTAATCAGTGTTGCAATGAACCCCGCGATCGCCTTAGGACAACTGCCCTCTTTCAGCCTGCCCAGTGGAACTCAGCCCCTTCCTAACAATGTTGAGCGGCGAGGCTCGTTAGAATCAACTGGGGTGCGTCTCGATGGTCAAGAACTATTTAAAATTGCGTCTCCAGCAGTGGCAAATCGCAGCGAACCCAGCAATCAGATTCCGGTTGAAGTCCGCGCTAGACAAATAGAAGCCAATTTGGAACAACTGGTGACTAGAAATGGATTGCTGGATGAAACTGCACTCGATCCCAAAACGCTGAAGGTCGTGATGGAATCGATCAACGGGCAACCGGTTCTGTTTGTCAAAGATACCGTTTTGGCGGAAGCCAAGGTCTTGCTGACGGTGACGGACACAGATGCTCAACATCATTCAACCAGCAAAAAACAATTAGCCGACCAATGGGGAGAAATTCTGGAGCGAGAACTTCGACAGGCACTCGAACTACGCAAGCCCGAAGCGCTGCGGCAACAAATTTCTACAGTAGTCAAAGTTTTGACTGCCACCATACTCTTAACGCTGGTATTAGGCGCAGCTTGGGTATTTTTTGGACGACGCAAACACGGGCTGGAGCAACAACAAGCCGCCGAGACGGCATTGATTCATGCTCCAGATCTCGCGCTAGGTGAGCCACCCGATTCAACGGTGGCGCTGCAATCGCCTCAGGGACTACGCCACTTCAGCTTAAAACGACGACTGCAAACGGTTCGTTTTTTGCGATGGCTACTATTTTGGGCGATCGCTTTTGTCTGGATGATTGGGGTTGCCTATAGTTTCAATACCTTCCCCCAAACGCGCAGGTTTGCCAAACAAGTGATTGCCATCCCGATTGTGCTGCTCTTAACGTGGTTCGTCACTGGGTTGATCAATCGGCTGACCGATCTAGTCGTCGATCGCTTCATTCAAAGCCGCAAGCAAGACCAATTCTTGACCGAAGCCTATCTCCAACGGATTACCACGATCGCCAATGTGATCAAAGGGTTAAAAATGACTCTTCTCTACATGGTGGCTATCCTCTCCATCCTCCAGTGGCTAAACCTAATACCTGGCTCAATCCTCACGCTGGGGGCATTAATTGCTCTAGCGGTTTCATTTGCGGCGCAAAGTTTGGTTAAAGATTTGGTAAACGGGTTTCTAATTTTGCTGGAAGACCAGTTTCGGATTGGAGATAACATCCAAGTGAATGGCATCTCTGGCATGGTGGAAAGTTTAAATCTGCGGGTGACCCAAATTCGCAGTGATGAAGGCAGTCTAATTACCCTGCCCAATAGTTTAATTGCTCAAGTGGAAAATCGATCGCGCACTTGGGCACGAGCCGATTTTCAGGTTGAAGTGGCTTATGATACTGACGTGGATCGCGCCCTCGCCGTGGTGCGAGAAACCGTCGATCGCATGGCTGAAGAACCCGCGTGGCAATCTGTAATTTTGGACACTCATGAACTATTTGGGGTGGATCAAATGTCTCACACTGGCATCGTCATCCGCATCTGGATTAAAACGATTCCGCTGAAGCAATGGGGGACGGCACGAGAATTACGGCGGCGGCTCAAAATTGATTTCGATCGCAACCACATTCAAATTGGCACTCCCCAGCAGCGCCTGATAAAAAGCTCTGGCAAGCCCGAACCAATTGAGCAACCCTCAAGCAGCGATTAAGCCCGCTTTATCCAATATGAAAAACAGCATGAAGTTGGTGATGGTGAGGGCGATCGCCCCGAGAATCGCGCTGCCAATTCCCCACTTCAGCCGAAACCCTTCGACTAACCAAGCCGCGAATGCAAAAATAACAATGTTGCCAATCAGCGGAATCAGCCCCAAACTCAGCACCGCTGGAACTGCTCTCAACCAAGTGGGAGTCAAGTGATATAGTCCATCAAATGCGCCAATAATTGCACCCGCAATCAATGCCTTTACGGGATTGTCAATCTCAACACCAAAGGGCAACTTAGAGATGATCAACAAACTCACTGCGGTCACAACGATAGTAATCAGAAATCCTAGCATTCGTTGACTCCTTCCACTGGGTAAAATAGAACACAATATTGTGAACTCGGTAATTATTGTTCATACCGCTTTTGGGTTTCGGCTGCGCTCAACCCGCAGGCTTGGATGTTGAGCGTAGCTGAACCTGGGATGCTGAGCGTAGCCGAACCTGGGATGCTGAGCGTAGCCGAAACATTCGGGCTGGATGCCAGATCTTCAGTTGCCCGAATAACCAGACCATCAGCACCCTAAACTCTCTTCTTTAGGTTTAGGGCTTAAAGTTTAAGGCTTTCTCAATGGATGACAGTGCCCCAGACTCCTGACGGCTCACCCGTTCCCCCCCTATACCAAAGACTCCACCCTCTTCTTTAACCGCCTTAGCAACCTGCTCAGAGATCGCCAAAATCCATTGCTTAAACTCTTCTGCCTGCACCACCGGAACTTTAGCCATCAGAATTGAACTCACTTGATTGAAGTGAGCGATCGCCTGCTTTTGAGCATCGGACACATTGTTAAAAGTTTGAATCATTCCCAACAATTCAAACTGCTGCTTCAACAACAACTGCTCTCCTTGCAATGTCTCTTGATCGACGACCTCTTTCATGGAAGCAATCACTGACTTAACTAAATCACTGGAAACATCCACTCGTTGTAGTTCGGTTGCCATAATTTGAACGGCTGCCTGCATTTCTTTCAACAGGGAAACTGCATCCGTTTTGTCTGCAATAATAATTGTCAAAATGGCTTGCTTGGGAGTTTGCAATAGAGTTGACCACTCGCTGTCTGAAAAATACTGTTGCCTTATCATTACAATCTCCAACGCTTCAAGATACAACCTAAAAATATTAATACACCAACCTACAAAAGAAATGTATGAAAGTTATAGGAACAGCGCCAGCCTCAGCGCAAACTAGCCCATCAGCAGGAGCGATCGCGGCTACTTTTTAGATGGCTGCCAACCTGCATTTTGTTACCCTTAACTCGCTTCCTATGAGTTTCATATAACCATTGACTATGATGCACACCGTTATCTTTTAAAAGATTTACGTTTGTCCGCTTTGTTTTAGGAGTGAGCTTTTCAATGATTGCTAACCGTATATCTAAGGTTTTTTTGGCGACCCTACCCTTGTTTTTACTCATTAGCTGCGGGGGGCAATCCACTCCACCCGCTGCTACGACTCAAGACAAAAAAGCTCAACTCTGTACCGATCTGGCGAACTTTAAGACATCCGTTGCCACGCTCAGAAGTATGAGTCCTAGCTCCACAGTGGGTGATTTCAAAACAGCGCGCGACCAAGTTAAAACAGCGTTTAATACGGTCAAAACGACGGCTGCAAGTGTCCAAGATTCAAAAGTTGAGGATTTGGAGCGGGCGCAACAGGATCTCGATAAAGCGATTACCAGCGTTCCTAATACGGCAACGCTCAATCAAGCGATGACATCAGTGACCCCCCAAGTTACCGCAGTGCAAACGGCTGAAGCCAAAATGACAGCGGACTTGAGTTGCCCCTAATCAGAATACTGATTCGGATGAGGTTTATCAGCCAAACTGGAACCGTCGTCGCCAAAAGGTGAGTAAACCTCATTGTGGTAAAAACTTCTACAGTCCCTTAAACATTGATAGGAAATTCTCATGATTACTCGTCAAGATCTGAAGCACTTGCAATCTTTGACATCAGTTCCTGCCCTTTCCATTCTGTTGCCAACCCATCGCACCTTTCCTGAGAATAAGCAAGATCCGATTCTGGTCAAAAATCTGGTCGATGAGGCAACGGCTCGGCTTGGCGAAGAATTTTCTGCCCGCGAGTTGGAGCCTTTATTAGAGCGACTGGATACGCTTGTAAGCGAAATTGACTACCCTCATACGCTAGATGGGTTGGCGCTGTATGTGAGTCATGACTTTGCCACGCTCTACTCACTGCCCTTCTCCATACCCGCACGAGTGATAATTGATCAAACTTTTGCTACCCGCGATTTGGTGTATGGGATGCATCGGGCGCAGCGCTACTGGGTTTTTCTATTAAGCCAAGCATCCACGCGCCTGTTGGCTGGCACCGGAGAAACTTTGGAGGAAATTCAGGACAAAAATTTCCCGATGGAAATGACTGGACCTGGAGGCACAACGGCGCTTCCTTTTGACTCTGATTCGAGCTATCTAGACGATCGCCATCGCCGATTTTTTCAGCAGGTAGACAGTGCTTTTACTGAAAACTACTACACCGAGAATGAGGCACTGCCGCTGGTTGTGGGTGGGGTCGTTCGTCAAATTTCCTTCTTTCAAGAAGTTTCGCAACACGCCTCCACGCTCGCCGGCACGATCAGCAGCAATTTTGATAAAGCAACACTCTCTGAACTGGCTCCTCAAACGTGGGAAATTGTGCAGACTGTGAGACAGTCGCAGCAGGCTGACGCGCTCCAATCGTTAGATGATGCAATCAGCGCTCAATTGGTCGTTTCGACGATCGAAGAAGTGTGGCAGATGGCGCAGGCAGGGCGCGGCAAGCTACTTTTGGTCGAAAAAAACTATCATGTGCCCGCAATTTTGAATGAAACCGGCACGTTTGAGTTAGCAGAAGATGTGGGCGGCTCAGACGTGATGGATGATGCGGTAGATGAAATTATTGAAGCGGTGTTGGCGATGGGGGGCGATGTGGCGATCGTTGATGATGGCGCATTAGCCGATCATCGACACATTGCCTTGACGTTGCGTTATTGAGTGGACTTGCCGATCATGCTCGATCAAACAGCCCCAGCTTCATCGATATCAACATCACCGGCTTACTTGCCGCCGAGCGATCGCGTGGGAGCCCTGGTAGTCGAGGCACGCGATCGCTTTCAGTCAGTTAATCGCGGCAAAGTGGCAGACTACATTCCGGCGTTGGCTCAGGTGCCGCATGAGTTATTTGGCGTGTGTGTCGTGGGGATCAATGGTGCCATTCATGCGGCGGGAGACACCGATTATGAATTCTCGATCCAGAGCATCTCGAAGCCGTTTGTGTTTGCGCTGATTTGTCATGCGATTGGTGAAGCGGAGGCACGCGCCAAACTGGGGGTAAACAGCACTGGACACTCATTTGATTCGGTGATTGCTATTGCAAAGATTAATCAAGGAACCAGTAACCCGATGGTGAATGCAGGGGCGATCGCTGCCACCAGTTTGGCACCGGGTAACACCGCAGCCGATAAATGGCAGTTCATTCAAACCGAACTGTCTCGATTTGCAGGCAGACCTCTCACCCTCAACGAAGCCGTCTATCAATCTGAAACCGCCACCAATCAACGCAACAAAGGCATTGCCAAGCTACTTCAAGTGTACGATCGCATCTTTTTCGACTCGATCGCCGCCACCGACATTTACACCAAGCAATGTTCGCTCAACGTTACCGCAAAAGACCTGGCAGTGATGGCGGCAACGTTGGCAAACGGCGGCGTAAATCCCATTACTCACGAGCGAATCATTGATCCCATTCACTGCCAGCACGTTTTAGCCGTCATGGTCACCGCTGGGCTTTATGAAAACTCTGGCGATTGGCTCTATGAAACCGGGCTACCCGGCAAGAGCGGCGTGAGTGGCGGCATGGTTGCAGTTTCCCCTGGCAAAGGCGGCTTGGGCACCTTTGCGCCGCCGCTCGACGAGGCTGGCAACAGCGTTAAAGGTCAGCTTGTGACTCAGTTTTTGTCTGAACAACTAGAACTCAATCTATTCGCATCGCAGCCATTTAATTGATTGCAGCAATTTTTTCGTTTTCAGATGGTAAATTGATGTCAACAAATTCATTTTATTCACCGAGGTAACGACAATGAACCCTGATTTTCAACTAGATATCGATGTCAAGAAATCGACAGGCTGGGTGATCGCCCTCAGCATTGCCTTAATCATTCTTGGCATTGGGGCGATGATAGCCCCCATGATTGCCTCAGCATTTTTTACGTCCATTATTGGTTGGATTACGCTAATTAGTGGCGTTGTGATGATTGTGCAATCGTTTCAGTCCAAGCCAGTTAGAGGATTTTGGCTAAATTTAGTCGTGGGGATTTTCTATGCGATCGCCGGGATTTACATCCTGTTTAACCTGGGAGCCGCCATACTAGCGATCACCTTTGCGTTTGGGATTTTGTTCGTGGCGGAAGGGATATATACCATCATCATGGGGTTTACCAACAAGGCGGGGCACAAGATGTCCTGGTTGGTCGTGCTCAACGGAGTGATTACCCTAATCTTGGGCATTATGGTGCTGAACAGCTTCCCCTTCAGTGCACTGTGGCTGATTGGTCTCTATGTGGGGATCAGCCTGTTGATGAGCGGCATCTCCTTGCTAGCGGCGGCTCTGGCTGTTCGGAAGGTGGTGCCTGCTTAGCCCCATCTCTGCAAGGGCAGGTTTGGCAAGAAATGACCCGTTTGGCTCAAAGACTTCAACCCTGCCCCAAGTTGAAATATAGATTGAAATAGCTTCACTAGAGATCTCCTGAGTAAAGCGATGAAGAAAAGCGATCGCGTATTTAACGAAATCTACAAAGTTGATGAAGTGACCAATCTTCATATGATTGAGGTAGCGATCGCTCAGCACACTGATATTTTCAACGAATGGGACCCGGCTCCCTTTAAACGGCGATCGCTTGATCCCTATTTACAATCCTATTTGGAGGAAGGTTCCGACGAAATTCCTTCTAAATATGAGATCGAAGTATGTTTTACCCTGCCAGCAGGAACGCGAAATGAACCGCTAGAGGAGGAAGTTCGGAATGGGATTAAGAACAGCTTCATCTCTAAACGATATTTTCTCAACAAAGACATAAAAAAGACCAACACTCGGATGATTGTATTTGTGGTGGTCGGTCTTGTTTGTCTATGGGTGGCAAAGATTCTTTCTACAGGAGCAAATTTGCAATCTATTCTGCTGGAAGGGCTGGCGATCAGTGGCTGGGTTTTTCTCTGGGAAGCAGTCTCTCTGGTCTTTTTCACCAATCGTGAACTCTATCACCATTACCAAACCTTCAAACGATTGCAGAATGCCCCCGTTGTTTTTCGAGAGGCAGAAAAACTTTAGTCGTGCAGAAATGAAGTGATCCAGAAATGACCGTCATTTATGACCTTGAACACACCACTATCTATCGATATCGCAATCCGGTGAAATTCGGTGAGCATCGCGCTATCTTTTTACCGAGTGCTGGCTTTGGGGGGCGAATTTTGAGCTATTCCTTAGAAACAAACATTCCATCTAAAGTTCATTGGGTGATGGATACGCTCTCGAACAATGTGGCGGTGATTGAATTGAGTGAACCGGCTAAGGAACTGAGTGTTACCTATCGAGTGCGGGGAGAGCATTTTGGCATTCAGGCGATCGCCGACTTTTCCTTAGATGACCGTGCGATCGAAGTTCCAGTCCAATACACGCCAGATGAGTGGCTTGATCTAGCGGTGTTCATGCGTCCTCATGCCGAAGACCCGGATGGGAAACTTGCTGCATGGGCAAAAAGCTTTGTGGCGGGTGACCAAGACGACACTCTCGACGTGCTGCAACGAATGATGGATGCGATCTGGAACACCTTAAGCTACCAGGCACGGGACGCAGAGGGCACCCAGTCTCCCAGCGAAACCCTGCGTTTGCAGTCGGGCACCTGCCGAGACTACGCTTGGCTGATGATTGAAGCGCTACGCAGGCTTGGCTTTGCCTGCCGTTTTGTCAGCGGCTACCTCTACGATGCGGCGTTGGATGGCGGTGCGATCGGCATGGTTGGTTCGGGAGCGACCCATGCCTGGTTACAGGTCTATCTGCCGGGTGCTGGGTGGCAAACTTACGACCCGACCAATCGGATTACGGCGGGCTTCGATCTGATTCGGGTAGCGATCGCTCGTCATCCAGGGCAAATCATCCCACTGTTAGGGTCTTGGTTTGGCGATGCGAATGACTACCTCGGCATGGATGTAAAAGTAGCGATTCGCAAACTTGGTACGTTGCCTGAGTTTGAGGAACCAAGACGACTATAATCCTGGCTAACACTTCTTGAGTGAGTGGAAAGCAATTTAAGGCAGTAGCTATGACGAACAACCCAAACGATTCCGGTAACCTTGAGAACCGACAAGACCTGATTCGAGAGCAGGAAGTGCTTCTTTCCCAGCAGGAAGAACGACGCTTGAAAGCAGCTAACCGACAGGCTAAGTTTGGATGGATTCGCAATGACATTTTGCCGCAAAATGAGTGTTTGTGTTCACCCGTTTGATTTGACATCATGCAATCTACCTCCAAGCAGCTTCAAGGATTGAGCGATCGCGAAGTGGCGAGTCGGCACCGGGCGGGGCAAGGAAATGATATCCCCGTTCAAACCAGCCGCACCTACTGGGATATTTTGCGGGATAACTTATTGACGTTTATTAACGGGGTCTACTTCTTCCTCAGCCTGGTGCTGATTGCTCTAGGGCTGGTCAGCGATGTGATGGTGCTTGCCTTTGTCATCCTGCTGAATGTCGTGGTGAACGTGATTCAAGAGATTCGCGCTAAGCAAAAACTCGACAAAATCGCCCTGCTAACTCGCCCCAAAGCCAGCGTCATTCGGGAAGGACAAGAACGAGACATCGATCCGAGTCAGATTGTGCTGGGTGATGTGCTGGTGGTGCATCCAGGAGATCAAATTGTCGTCGATGGCTCTATTCTCGGCACGGGCGAAATCAAAGTAGATGAATCTTTGCTAACGGGCGAATCCGATTTGATTGCCAAGCAGGCAGGTGATCCGGTTTTTTCTGGCAGTTTTTGCGTCAGTGGCACCGCTTGCTATGAAGCCGAAAAAGTCGGTGTCGATAGTTTGGCAAGCAAAATGACGGCGGAAGCCCGCAAGTTTCGCAAAGTGCTGACTCCCTTGCAGCGCCATATCAACATGATTATTCGTCTGTTGTTAGGGGTGGCGATCGTCTTGGGCTTGATCACGGCACTCCGAATGGCGTTAGGGGTGACTTCTATTGCCGTGGGCATTCAAAACATTGCGGTGATTGTGGGTTTAGTGCCCAGCGGCTTGTATTTGATGATTACCCTCGCTTATACCTTTGGGGCAGTGCGAATTGCTCAACAGAGCGCCTTGGTGCAACAGGCAAATGCCGTGGAATCGATCAGCAATGTAGATGTAATGTGTCTGGATAAAACGGGAACGCTGACTGCCAATCGAATTGAATTGCAAACGGTGTATCCGATTGATATCGATCGCGCCAAGCTGGAAACCCTCTTGGGGCATTTTGCTGCCAGTGCCTCCGCCAGTAACAAAACCAATGAGGCGATCTCGATGGCACTTCCCCAAGAACCGCGATCGCTGAACACTGAAGTGCCTTTTGGGTCAGCCCACAAATGGAGCGCGATCGCCTTTGCTGACGAGCCGGGTTTGTATATCCTCGGTGCCCCAGAGATTTTAAGCACGGTCATCTCGCTTGCAGCAGACTTGCAGGCTACTATTCGAGAAGGCGCAGATCAAGGGTTGCGGGTGCTGTTATTTGCCCATAGCCCGACTGGGACGACTCAACAAGATGGGGCGGGTAATCCCCTGTTGCCTCCCGATCTTCAACCCTTGGGTATTCTTTATTTTGGGGATGAATTGCGCCCGGATGCCCGTCAGACCCTGGCAGACTTTCGGCAGGCAGGCATTCAGGTCAAAGTGATTTCGGGCGATAATCCGGCGACCGTGGCGGCATTGGCAAAGCAGGCTGGATTGAGCGATGACATTATTGCCGTATCGGGTCAAGAGTTGGCTGAAATGGATGAGGCGCTATTCACTCAAACGGCGGACGAAAGCACGATTTTTGGACGGATTACACCAGCACAAAAAGCCCATCTGGTCAAAAGCCTTCAATCGCGCCATCACTATGTCGCCATGATGGGCGATGGCGTGAATGATGTGCTGTCGCTCAAACAGGCGAATGTGGGCATTGCCATGGAAAGCGGCAGTCAGGCGACTCGCGGGGTTGCCGATATTGTGTTACTCAATGATGCTTTTGGGTCGCTGCCCAAAATCTTTCTCGAAGGTCAACGGATTCGCAATGGAGTTGCCGATATCAGCAAACTGTTTATGGTGCGGATCTTTTCGTTTATTTTGGCGATCGTTGCCATTGGCATGATTACCCTGTCGTTTCCGTTTGGAATTAAAACAGGCACGATTGTCACGTTTCTGACCGTGGGAATTCCTCCATTCTTTGTCACCTTATGGGCAAAACCAGACAAACCCAGAGGTATTCAGGGCAACTCATTTCTGCATTTTGTCATCCCTGCAACGCTCACTCTTTCTCTCGCCAGCATTCTGGTTTATCTCTACTTTCTAGCGCAAAATATTACCCCTGTTTTAGAGTGGCTGAGCGGTCAAATTCCATTTAAGGAACTCGGTCGCCGGATCACTTTTGAGGATCTTGCCAGAGCGCAACAAGTGGCAGAAACTGCCATGATCACCATGCAAGTGTTTGGCGGATTATTCCTGCTGCCGTTCCTCAAGCCACCCAGTTCTGCTTGGGTTGGAGGCGAGCCGCTGAGTCGCGATCGCCGTTATCTCATTCTCGCCGGTCTAGTTTTATTCATTTATTTAGTGATTCTTTCAGTTCCATTTCTGCGGAACTTCTTTGAACTCTATCCGCTTGATTTGATTCATTATTTGGGAATTGGATTAGTCGCCTTCATCTGGGCGTTAGTTGTACGCTTTGTTTGGCGAAATCGAGTACTCGATCGCTTTCTGGGCACCAAAATTAGCCCGTTTTAATGAAGTTTTGAGTTTTGAGTTTTGTTCGCGTAGCGTCTCCGTAGGAGATATTTTGAGTTGTGTTTTCGTAGCGTAGGAGATATTTTGAGGTTTGCCTAAAGTTTGCGGGTTGAGTGTAGTCGAAACCCAACTCTAAAAACCGTAAAAACAATTAATTTCCGGGTTGATAATTGCTGACTCAATCAATTGTTTTTAGAGTTTCAAACTGTTGCCAGCATAAGTACAACGCCCGTGGAACGTGAAAGCACCCCTTCCATTTACCGCCTTTCAAATTCAGCAGCACTTCTCCCCGTCGATTGAGATAGCCAAACCACTCACCATACTCCGGGTCGGCAAAGTGTGACCAAGTGTAGTCATGCAGGGTTTGATACCATGTCCAGCAGGCTTCGTTTTGGGTGAGTCGATAGCCCATTGACAGCGCCACCAGTGCCTCCAAATGCACCCACCAGAGTTTTTGATCCCATTCCAACTGTTGGGGTGGATGCCCTTGAAAATCCATGAAGTAATAGAGTCCGCCGTAGGTTTGATCCCAAGCAACATTGAGAATATTTAAGATGACATCGACGGCTTGCTGAATGGTTGACCTATCATTGCGGCGTTGGGCGATATCCATGATGAACCACATCGCCTCGATGCCATGACCCGGATTGAGCAGCCGCCCTTCAAAGCAATCGACCAGGGAACCATCGGGGGCAACATTTTCCATCATCAAGCCACTCTCTTGATCCAAAAAATCGGTCATCACTTCCTGCACTGTGGCAGCCAAAATCGGCTCCAGTTGCTCACTGGGTAGCAGCCACTCCATTTCCAGCGAGAGATTGGCTAAAATCATCGGCACTGCCAGAGATTTCATTGGGCGAGTACCGGGATAGGCTTTGGCGTACTTGCCTTTGGGGTTGTGTTTTCGGCGCAGCACGTTGCTATAGGCTTGAAGCGCAATTTCTTTTGCCCAGTCTTCGCCTGACGCTAAGGCATATTTGCTGAACGCCATGGCAGCGAAGCAATCGGAGAAGATGTTGTAGGGTTGGATGAGAGGATTGCCGATGCGATCGAGGGCAAAATACCAGTTGCCAGCCCCATCTCTACCGTGTTGAGCCAGAAACTGAGCGCCGTGAGTGGCGATGTTGAGCCAGTCTGCCCGGTTTTCTAGTTGATTATAAAGGGTGGAAAAAATCCACAGTTGGCGGTTTTGCAGCCAGATGAATTTGTCGGTGTCGTAAACTTTGCCTGCGCGATCGAGACAGGTGAAGTAGCCCCCGTATTCGTGATCCAGCGAATGAGTTTGCCAAAACGGGATGACATCGTTGAGCAGGGCAGTTTTGTATTGAGTTGCGATCGCTTGAACATCGTGCGCCATATTTTTTTGCTGAGTTCGTTGTTGGATGGGAAGCGCGTTCATTATCCCCTTGTCGGTTGATATCAACCACTATTCTGCCAAAGTTTTTGCCTGTTGCGATATATCGCGATATATCGTTATACTGAATTCAGTTGATTTTGGATTGAGCAATAATGAGACATTTTCAGAACTATATGGCAACGCCGATCTGGGCAGAAGTTGGGTTTGAGCCGGTGACAGTGAGCGATCGCTTTTGTCATGGTAAATTCCGCGATCGCCCGTTTGGCAAGCATCACGGACGACATCGGGACGACGATTTTTTAAGCGATCGCCCCGACGATGGGCGCGTTCGCCGGGGCGATATTAAGTTCATTTTGCTGGAGTTATTGTCTGATCATCCGAGCCACGGCTACGACTTAATTCAAGAAATGGAAACCCGGCAGGGTGGGTTTCGTCGCCTCAGCCCAGGTTCGGTCTACCCAACCCTGCAACTGCTTGAAGAAGGGGGCTTTTTGACCAGTGAGCCAGAAGGAAACAAACGTGTTTATACCATTACCGATAGCGGTCGGCAGCTTTTAGCAGATCGCAATCAACAAAATGCAGGATCGCCCAACCCCGCCAGAGAGTCGGCTCCAGGCAAATCTCAAGCCTTTACTGAATTGAAAAATATTGCCATGGAGCTAACGACCGCAGTAGCGCAAGTGGCGCGGAGTGGCAACGTGGAGCGGATGAATCAAGTGCGCAATTTGCTCGATCAAGTGAAGCGGGAGATTTACGCCATATTGGCAGAACGATGATGGAGCAGGTGTCCGGTTTTAGGGCGCTTATTCCCAGGTTGCCACCAGCCGTAGCACAGGCGGAATCTCTTGGTCGATCGCAAATTCTAGCTGAGTTTCGCGCAATCCCAGATAGCCCGATTCAGCAAAAGAAAGTAGGATTCGTTGAAGTGCCAGCCACACTTCAGGGTCATATTCCCAATCGCCGTTTCGTTTCGTGTGTGCCGCGATCGCCTTTAACGCCCAAAAGTAGCTATTACGCACGACGGAACCCCCTTTCTTAAACTGGGGCAAATCGTCGTGATGAATAAACAAAATTTGTTGCTGGATACTGGCTCTCATGCACTCAATAAACTGGTAATTATGAACCAGTCTAGCTTAAGTAGAGCATTGAGAAATGGGAATCTCGATCCGAAATTCTGCTCCTTGCCCCGTTGCCGAAACACACTCCAGTGAGCCACCATGTTTTTCAGTAACGATTTGATAGCTAATTGAAAGCCCCATCCCCGTTCCTTTGCCCACTTCTTTAGTGGTGAAGAATGGATCAAATAATCGCTTTTGAACATCATCGGGAATGCCAGAGCCATTATCTGCGATCGCAATCAACAGCCGATTCGATATCAACAACTCAGTCCGAATCTGGATCAAGGGCGCATCAGGTTCGCGATCGCTTGTTTTCCTAGCCCCCAATTCAATGCCTTCTTCCAACGCATCGATCGCGTTACTGAGAATGTTCATAAACACCTGATTCAACTGTCCAGCGTAACACTCTATTAAAGGCAAATCGCCGTAGTTTTTCACCACGGAAATTGCATCGCGTTCGTGCGTTCCTTTCAGACGGCTTTGCAAAATCATCAACGTGCTATCAATGCCTTCATGAATATCGACCGCTTTTACCTCTGCTTCATCCATGCGCGAAAAGGTTCGTAAAGAAGCGACAATGGCTTGAATGCGTTCTGCTCCTACCTTCATAGAATTGAGTAACTTAGGCAAATCCTCTAATAGAAAATCTAGATCAATAGTCTTGATCTTGGCTTGAATAGTGGCAGTAGGAGTTAAATACTCTTGTTGATATAACTCCAAAAGGTCTAGAAGTTCGCTAACGTATTCATCGGCGTAGGACAGGTTGCCGTAGATAAAATTGACTGGGTTATTGATTTCGTGGGCAACGCCTGCGACTAATTGACCCAGGCTCGACATTTTCTCACTTTGCACCAGTTGAGATTGAGTGCGTTGCAGTTCCTTCAGAGTGTTGGTTAACTCCTGCGTCTGTTGCCTCAAGCAGTTTTCAGAGGCTTGAAGCTGAAGTTCTGCTTGCTTGCGATCGCTAATATCAATCGCGATTCCCCAGTTAGTCCAGCCTGCAACCGGGAACTGCCCCGATAAATTCGACCAAATAACGGTTTTGATAGTGCCATCCTTACACCAAACTTTCCATTCCCAGTTACGATAGTTGTTGCCAAGTTGCGCCCATGTTTGCAACATCTGCTCTCGGTAAACCGGGTCCGCGTATAGTAATTCCATCGCGTTGGGGTTGCCAATGATTTCACTAGCGCTATATCCAGTAACCCGCTCACACTCACTATTCCAGGTGATGATACTGCCATTTTCATCAAACGCATCCATCATTACAGGCATATTTTGCAAAATGCCTCTGAGGGTATCCTCATTCTCTCGCAGGGCTGCCTCCGTTCGTTTTTGCTCTGTGATATCAATCGACACTCCTAGCAAGCCGGTGATGCGATCGCGATCCCAAATAGGAGCCAAAATTGTAGAGTAGAACCCTTCATCATCACTGCGCTGCTGGCAATCTTCTTTATGAATAATTTCGCCCGCCAAAACGCGACGACATTCTTCCAGCCAAGCATCAGTAATTTCTGATGGAAGATCTAGATCTTGGGGCTGCTTGCCCACCAGGTCACCCCAATGCTCGACTGCCGTGAAGTTTTGAATAATATAGCGATAATCCACATCCGTTGCCCACACCCCAATCGGCAGGTTATCCATCAGCGCTCTAAAGCGGGCTTCACTCTCGCGCAACGCAGCAGTCCGTTCTTCCACACGACTTTCTAGAGCTTCATTCAACTGCTCTAAGGCAGATTCTGCTTGCTTGCGATCCGTAATATCTCGAATGGTGCCAACCAAAAATTGATGGGTGTTTTGATCGATAAAAGGAGATTTTTTGGTAGAAATAACTGTGGTCTTGCCATCTTTATCGGTTAGGAACTCTTCATTTTCGGCGGTGTTGCGGTGGGCAAAAACCCATTCATCTTTTTGCCAAAATACTTCGGCTTCGGCTGCTGGAAAAAAGTCATAGTCCGATTTGTTGAGCAACTCATCGCGATCGCGCCCCAAAAATCGACAAAATGAGTCATTGACTAAGACCCAGCGATGATCTCGATCTTTGACAAAAATGGGATCATCCACTCCATCTAAAACCTGTCTCAGGAAGTCTTTTGAATCTCTTAACTGCTGTTCGGCTTCTTTAGTTTCAGTAATATCGCGGGCTGCCAAAATAACCGCATCCTTAGATAAAGGAGAGATTCTCGCTCCTAGCCATACCTTGCGATCGCCTGCCCTGACACTGTATTCACAGTAAACAGATTGTTGAACTGCCAACGCCTGGTGAATATGAGACAGAATCAGATTTGCCTGTGCGAGAGGCATCACCTCATGGAGCGTTTTGCCCAACATCGCTTCCAACGGTTTGACCAGATTAATCGGATTCGTTGGGGCAATTTTGAGACAACGCCCCTTGGCATCTCTCACTAGCACTACATCCGTCATTGCGGAGAAAAAAGTACGCAGTTCAGATTCAGACGCTTGCAGTTGCAATTCGGCTTGTTTTGCAGCGGTGATATCTTCCATCGTGCAGACTACGCCGATCGCGCTGCCATCATGATCATCTTGTAGAGGTAGTTTCTGAATCCTCATCCAAGTTGGGCGATCGCCGATATCCGTCCGTTCTAAAGTATGGTGTTCAGGCTGATTCGTGGTTAGAACGACGCGATCGCGATCGCTGAGTAGATACGGTTGAACATCTCCCGGCAAATCTCCATCTAGCTTGCCTAAAATGGCTTCAGGATCAGATAAAGCCGCGAGGTGAGCAAATGCCCGATTACACCCTAAGAATCGATTGTTCTGATCCTTCCAATAAATCGCTTGAGGAATCGTGTTGATCACCCGGTTCAACTGCTTTAGAGCAGCGACTTCTAGCTCTTGATAGGCTGCATCATCGGCACAACTCATTAACGTAGAACGGTGACTAGGTAAAGAGTGCATTGGTTAATGTTTTGAGTGAGGAAAGCAGATAGGAAAATGCACATAATTCTCCATTAGTATTCCCTAACATGAAACCAAGTTAACGGTTGTTCATTTAAGCCAATTTTGGCTGAGTTCCGGTTTAGGTAAGCCTTCTATCGCTAAAAAATTATGCTCTTTCATAATGTTCAATAGATTCATATCGGTTTCTAATAAACAGGTATGTCCGCTATAAGGCAAGACCACCAATTGAGAGTTTTGCAGATTTTGCATCAGCCCTTCCAACTCGGTCAGGGAGGGCAAAAGGTCATCTCGAACGCTCCCCAACAGTAAAAATGGCTGCGTCAGTTTTTGCAATTCTGCGTCAGAAACTTCAAATTGGCTCAACAGCGTGATCCGCCATGCAGAGGTAGATTTAGGCACCGACCTCATTGCTTGGAGCAACGCTAGGCGATCTTCTCGGCTAATCCGCTCCAGGCGCGACAATAAAGGCAGCAATCCTACGGTAGACATTCGATAAATGGGTTCCGGCAGAATTCCTGTTAATTGAGCGCCGAGTTTCATCCAGGGGCGATGCTTAAACGATGACGCAGGATTGATCAGGATGACTCGTTGAAATAATTCGGGCGATCGCACCACCACTTTCATCGCTAAACAACCGCCAAACGATTCGCCGCATAAATATACGCCGCGATCGGGAGTCTTTTTCAATTCTTGCCGCACTAAAGCCACCACTTGATCACTTAATCCCTCCCAAGTGGTTAAATTGGTAGGCGGTATCGCTAAACAGCGGACATCAAAACAAGCCTCTAATCCCTCTGTCTGGGTTTTCAAGAGTTGCCCGGTGCCATCCATTCCCGGTAAAAATATAAACAGTGGATAGTGAGGCTGCAACAGGCGAGGCGTTAAAAAACAAAGGCTACTTTCGGGCATGGGAAAAAGGTAGGCGAATAGCGAATGGCAAAGGGCGAGTGGAAGACCTGAAGCGCTTTCTCACTCAAAACTTAGAACTCAAAACTCGTTAGTAGCATCCTTGTGATAAAAGCTGATTAATTTCAGCATGACATTCGTTGGTTATCTCTGTCACCAGCGATCGCGCTTGTTTGCCTTTGTACTCTGATCGCTGTGAGCCTTTGATCCAATAAGGGCGACCAATTAAAACGCTCACGTGTTGATAAACAATCATAGGATGCCAGCCAGGTTGATCAAACAGTGGCTCTGAAGGATCGACCAAACTCAGCATCCGTAAGGGAACGGCGGCATTGGTGGATTCTTGGTGAGACGCGATCGCCACAGGGAGAATTGCCAGATTTGCGATCGGTGCCCGTAATGCCAAATGAGCAAATCCTCGTTGAAAGTCACCCACCTTCTCTGGTACGGCTGGCTGCACCATCGGTTCTGCGCCTTCGGGAAACACACCCACTGTTTGTTGCGATTGCAAGAGGTAACTTGCTTTTTGAAAAAAGCTGTGCTGGCGCTGGTCAGGAGAACCTAAAGGAAAGCAACCTAATTTATCAACGATGTCTCGCATGATGGGCACCTCTCCCATGTAATGATGGCAAGCAAACCGAATAGGGCGCTGTATGGCGGTCATCAATAAGGGAGCATCCATGAAACTACGATGGTTCCCAATCACTAAAATTGCACCCTCTTGGGGAACGCGATCGCCATAGTGCGTGTGGATTCGAGTGCCAAGAAGAGATAAAAATAGTTGAGAAACTTTTAATGGATTATCTGGAAACATTAGGCACCTTGAAATGAGCAAGCAGAATTAAACTATAGAATCATTTAAGATTCAATCCGAGTTAAACAAAGTTCTCCAGCATCCTCTGATAGATTCTTAACTTTCTGTGGACTTATCCCTGTCTAGCCGGATTGCCACACTCAAACCAGAGCTTTGGATTTTGACCTTAGAAAGTCTAACTATTGATAAATTTAACTGGTCATAAATTATTTATAAACAGCGGATAAAGTACGCAGTGAGCAAAGTGGGCGACCACGAAAACAGCGGGCTGTAAGAAATACCTAGTTATTTAAGATTTGCTTCAGCCGTTCAACTCAAATTTACGGTTAGAATTGTGTGGCACTAACGTCACTTTTACATCACACTTTAGTATTACTTATCTATGAGATAAAGGTTGCTAATTACTACTTAGCCGCTAATTCCCAGAAGGTTTTGGCATTTCTGTTTACTCCTTCTCCGGTATTCCCCTTGAGGAGTGAAGTTTAAATAAATTTATGAGTTTTAAGCATATCAATAACAACCAATTTGTCATTACAACCCCCCTTTATTATGTCAATGCGCGTCCCCATGTAGGCAGTGCTTATCCCACGATCGCGGCGGATGTGCTTGCCCGTTTTCAGCGGTTGCGAGGAAATTCTGTGCTGTTTATCACCGGCACCGACGAGCATGGTCAAAAAATTCAGCGTACTGCTGAAGGATTGGGACGCGCTCCACAAGATCATTGTGATCAAATTGTGGCGGAGTTTCAGGCTCTATGGAACCTGTTGGATATTCGCTTCGATCGCTTCATTCGCACGACCGATCCCCGGCATGAAGTGATTGTTAAAGAATTTTTTCAGCGGGTTTGGGATCAAGGAGATATCTATTTAAGTCAGCAAACAGGCTGGTATTGTGTCGCCTGCGAGGAGTTTAAGGAAGAGCGCGAACTGCTTGAGCATCACCGTTGTGCTATTCATCCCACAATTGAAGCAGAGTGGCGCGATGAGCAAAATTACTTTTTTCGCTTATCGAAATACCAAGATCAGCTTGAGCAGCTTTATCGCGATCGCCCCGATTTCATCCAGCCAGACACTCGCCGGAACGAAGTGACCCGCTTTGTCAGCCAAGGCTTGCAAGATTTTTCGATTTCCCGGATCAATCTAGATTGGGGCATCCCTGTGCCGTCTGACCCCACTCATACCCTGTATGTTTGGTTTGATGCGCTATTGGGGTACGTGACTGCCCTGCTGGAGCCAGACGAGCCGCCCAGTTTGGAAAATGCGTTAGCCCAGTGGTGGCCCGTTAACCTACACCTGATTGGCAAAGACATTTTGCGGTTTCATGCGGTGTATTGGCCTGCCATGCTGATGTCTGCCGGAGTTTCCTTGCCCGATCGCATTTTTGGGCATGGCTACTTAACCAAAGATGGACAAAAAATGGGTAAAACCTTGGGCAATGTTTTAGACCCGTTTGCGATTGTGGAACGCTATGGCTCGGATGCTGTTCGGTACTACTTCTTAAAGGAGATTGAGTTTGGGCGAGATGGCGACTTTAACGAAACGCGCTTTATCAATATCCTCAATGCTGAACTGGCAAATGATTTAGGCAACTTGCTTAACCGCACTCTTAAAATGGCGCAAAAATATTGTCAAGGTCAGGTGCCTCACCTAACGGCAAATTCAAATATAGACAACTCCCTATCGCTCTTGGGCAGCGATCTTGGCGATCGCGTCACTCTTGCCTATGAGGCGCTTGCCTTTAGCGAAGCTTGTGATGCCATTCTGGCGTTAGTGCGATCGGGCAACAAGTTCATCGACGAACAAGCTCCTTGGACTTTATATAAACAAGGAAACCAACCCGCCGTTGAACAGGTCATATACACCGTATTGGAATCCGTTAGATTAGCCGCCTATCTGCTGTCACCCATTATCCCTAACATTAGCAATGCTATTTATCAGCAGCTAGGGTTTTCAATCAACTTTGCGAATCAACAAACTGAATCTGCACCATTTAATGTTCATTCCAAGTGGGGAATACTTTCTACAGGGCAAACTTTAGGTGATCCCCAGCCCGTATTTCAACGTTTAGAACTTTTAGAGCCTGTTTCTTAGCGATTTAAAAAGTTGATCCATTGCTACGAAATTTCCTGGTCATCATTAATTTTCATAAAAAAGAGGCAATCCGCCATGTTAGATAACACTTCCAATTTTGAAATGAGTGAGTCCGTCTTTACGCCCCAGCAAGTCTTAGAAAATCGGGGGCGAGTTGCCATTTTTATTGATGGCTCCAATCTCTTCTATGCCGCGCTGCAACTGGGGATCGAGATTGATTACACAAAGTTGCTCTGCCGTTTAACGGGCGGATCGCGCCTACTGCGATCGTTCTTCTACACGGGGGTCGATCGCACCAACGAAAAGCAACAGGGTTTCTTGCTATGGATGCGACGCAATGGCTACCGGGTGATTTCCAAAGATTTGGTGCAGTTACCGGATGGCTCCAAAAAAGCCAATCTAGACGTAGAAATTGCGGTAGACATGATCTCCTTGGTGGGATCGTATGACACCGCAGTATTGGTCAGCGGCGATGGTGATCTTGCCTACGCAGTGAATGCCGTTAGCTATCGGGGAGTGCGCGTCGAAGTGGTGAGCCTCCGGGCAATGACCAGTGACAGTTTAATCAATGTTGCCGATCGCTACATTGACCTAGACGGCATCAAAGAAGACATCCAGAAACATCCTAGAAGCTACACCTATCGTCCTCTTTCGGGCGTTGGAGTGACAGATGGCGACCTTGAATAAAGCCCGTGCTGCCGTAGCCTAGAGCCACCAATGGAGGGCGGCGCTCGCTCCCCGCGAACTTTTTGTGGGCTTCCGTAGTCTTTTAGATTTTCATAGTCTGATGACCAGAATGGCTCAGGCTGGGTCTACTTAGGAGTTTGCTTGTGTCGTTCTCTTTCTTTTCCTCGCAGCGATGGGCGCGGCTTGCCCTTCCCCTTCTGATTGGTGGGTTGACCTTCGGTGCGATCGCCTGTGGTGGGCAAAATCAAGCCGAGAAACAGCTTGCCAACGAAGCCAAAAACTTTGAGAAGGAAAGTTTTGATACTGACTTAACCTTCGCCTTTGTCACCCTAGAGGAATTTGACAAAAAGGGGCGGCTGTGGTGGCGG
The DNA here is from genome assembly GCA_041752515.1 of Leptolyngbyaceae cyanobacterium. Lineage (GTDB taxonomy): Bacteria > Cyanobacteriota > Cyanobacteriia > Leptolyngbyales > Leptolyngbyaceae > ULC077BIN1. Next base: position 28,241 of record JBGSWI010000086.1, read on the forward strand.
GTGAAGGCAAAAGAGGCAACTTACAGCAAAGATAAAAAAAACGCCCAGATTAAAGATCCTAAAGGTGAATTTTTCCAAGATGGCAAAGCCATCCTAAGGGTGTCAGCCCAAAAGGGGGAAGTACAACAAGATGGTCAACGAATTTTTCTGCGGGGAAATATCATAGCCACTGATCTGCGGGATGGCTTAGTGATTAAAGGCAGCGAATTAGAATGGCGACCCCAAGAAGATTTGATTCTCGTGCGAAATAACGTAACGGGAACTCGCCAAAACATGACAGCGATCGCAAAAAGCGGCAAATATTTGACCCGTGCCCGTCGATTAGATCTGGAAGGAAGCGTAGTTGCTACATCAAAAGACCCGGCTTTTCAGGTGACCACCGATCGCCTCGCTTGGCTGGTAGAAAAACAAAAACTGGTCGGCGATCGCCCCCTCCAGATGCAGCGCTACGCGGGCAACACCGTCACCGATCGCGCCAACGCTTCCAGCGGTGAAATGGATATCAAAGCAGAAACCTTGACCCTGAAACAATCGGCACAACTGAATCTTGCCGATCCGCCGATTCGGGTCAGCGGCAACCAAATTATTTGGAAAATCAAAGACGGGAAGATTTCTTCTGACCAGCCGATCACGTTCTTTAACAGCCAAGATAACGTCACTTTGACCGGTAATCAAGGCGATCTAAACCTGACCACCAAAGACTTAAACCTCATTGGCAACGTCAGCGGCGGCGGCGGATCACGCCAATCATCGCTTAAATCCGATCGCCTGAAGTGGAACATCACCACTCAAGCGTTTGAAGCGGAGGGCAATGTAGTCTATCGCCAAGCAAAACCTCCAATCAGCCTGTCGGGTCCAAAAGCCAGCGGCACCCTCAAAGATCAACAAGTTGTGGTCAGTGGCGGCTCAAGTGGCGGCAGAGTCGTGACCCAATTTGTCCCTTAAGGCTGGGGCGATCGCACCGAAAGAATGGTGGGCGACGGCTTAACCGTGGTGCTGATTGTTGTGGATTCAGCAGGGTTAACGAATCCATAAGTCGAAGCCACCACACTGAAAACAACCGTGGCGATCGCCGCTTCCATGATCAAAGTTCCTTTCATTGCAAAAACCTCCAGCAGCACATCCATCTAAGGATCTATACGGTTGCCACCAGAGGTTTTATGCAAATATCGCCTAGCTATTACAGTTATCTTGGGTGCCATCTGCCAATCGCACCGCGCCCAAAAGGGTGTCTACGATCGCACAACGCTGCGTTTCAATGGAGGCACCCTTCGGCTTTACCTTCACCACCAGCAGGTTTGTTTCAGCGTTTCCTAACCAATCCCGATCCACTGCGCCTTTGTTATCAAACAAAATCTGTTTGGTCGATAGTACAGAGTTTGCTGAAAACTCCATAGTTCCAACTTTTACCTCGCCATCTCCCAGCGTTCGCCAGTTATTGATCGCGGCAATGTCAGCCGCATTTAGGACTAAGGCTCCACCGCTTTGGGGCACGATCGCCGCACGAACAGGAGTGGTAGTGCCATCCCCATCAAACACAACAAACCGTCCAATTTGGGTTGTCCGCGCTTGGCTTTGCCCCTCTCGAATTACCTGCACTGCCTGTTCGCGAATGGTATTAATTCGCTGGCGGTTCATCAGGGCGTTCCAACTTGGAGCCGCAATCGCAAATAGCACCCCAATAATAATAATCACCACCAAAACTTCTAGCAGGGTGAACCCCGCAATAGAGGCTTTATGGCGAGTGCGTAACTTGTGTGCTTTCATCGGTGTGACTCCAATCAGGAAACTAAAATTAAGCGGATTAAACATCCTTTTTGCCCACCACACCGCGCACCAACACGCGCGTTTGCAGCGGTGAAATCCGTTCACTGTTGTCAAATTTTTTGTTGAAACCGCTTTGTCCTGTGACATTGCCTTTCAGCACTAGCAGCACATCTTGATTACTCGACGGAGGATTGACCGATTTGCCCGTGATTGGATCGTTAATTGGCTTGACAATGCCGCCATCTCGCACACAGGCATAGAAACTGCGGAAGGGGGGGGCGCTAGCCGTAGTGGGACTCAGCGATCGATCACGAGAATCATCATCCGTGCCAAACTCATCACATTTTGGCTCTTTTGCGGGATCATTTGGGGTTGTAGTATCCACAAAATCGACTAGCGTGAAAGATTGCCCTGTTGGACGAACTGCCTGCCGACTAACTGCCCCAGTCGCTCCCCCGTCTTTGAATGGCCACTGCTGAAAGGTGAACTCTGGCTCTTCTAACGGATCTACAAATCCGGGAGTTTGAGATGTTTCATCCGTGGGATCAGATAGAAACTGGCTGAGTTCATACCGCTCCAATCGCGCCTTGCCGTTCCAAATATTATTAGGATTGCTGCTGTCTAACGAATAAACGACTAAGGAGTACGAATATCCTGCTAGGCAGGGCACCTTGTTTTTAGTCATGCGGTTGTTTTCCACGATGTCCGATTTATCGCTGCCTAAATCATCAGCATTAGCTTTACATAGATCCCTAATTCTCTGAGGTAATTCTTTGGTTCGCCAAAATGCCAGCACTGCGACTTTATCAGGCTTATCGTTAAGGGTTGCTGGAATATGGTTGATAATTCCAGGACAGGTGTCTGCAAAAGTCGCTCCTGATGTTGGGGTGCCGTTGCCTTGCAAACATTCGCCGTTGTACACAAAGACTGCCGATCGCAAATCTTGGGCAATATAATCCATCGCGGCTTGCATATCCTGCTGCACCTGAGTCCGCGCCGCATCTTTTTGATTGGTTTCGGTTAATTGCACCACCAGCGTTAGCAATGCCACCACAATCAAAGAGCCAATGATCATCGCCACTAAGAGTTCTAGTAGCGTAAATCCTTTCGCACGGCGACTTTTTCGGGCGGCATGAAGCACGGCGCGTAGCGGCTTAAGTCGATAGTGAGAGAAAAAGTGAGCCATAGGAATCTACCCATAAAAGAAGCAGGTTAAGAATCGTTTTGATTCGGTTTTAAGGAGTGGTGGGTCTGACCACACACACAACGGAATCTGCCTTGCCCACGCGAGAGACTCTTGTCGTTAAAACTTGTAGGGGTTTCCGCAGGGCACCCGTAGTTGGATCGTCACCCGCCCGCCCGGTGGTCAAACCCAATGTCATTCGCGTCGCGTCAAGCTTTGTCATGGCATCCCCTGGTTTATAGCCATAGACCCTCACGATTAAATCAAAGGAATAGGGCACCGTCACAGGTGTGCCACCCGAAGGCACAGGCGGAAAGCAATCATTGGCTCGAACTACCTGCATGGCAAATTCTGGGGTGCAATCCCCATCGACATCGACCGGAATCACCGAAGTAGCAGGCTGTTGTTTCTTTAGGTCTGAAGAGGGATATTTGTTGGCACACTTATCGCCCGGAGATGCCAGTGCGCTCGTATTGACTCCACTTGCCACGTCCGTTCCCACTGCGGGGAGTTGCTCCTTGGTTGCAGGCACCCGTTCCATCACGACTCTGACGCGATCGACTTCTGCCTGAGCAATTTGATTTGCTTGTTCTGCTCGACGGGACTGAATCCGGCTGGCAGTGGCAACAAAAATAGGCGGCGTAATTGCCACGACCGTAATCGAGATGATGACGATCGCCACTAAACATTCAATTAAGGTCAACCCTGGGTCGGATTGAGGAGAGCGCGATCGCACCATTATTAGCAGCAATCTAGATAACGGAGAAGGAGAAGACGGGTGACGCACTAGCATCGTAGGTTCCTAAAAAGTGGAAGGGAGAAAAATCACTAAGTGGGGCAATTCAGGGTCTTCGGATCAAACCCAGCAGGGGGTTGATTTTTCAAGGAAAGACAAAGATTTTTCATGTAGGCATCGCTGCCGGGAGGCTCAGAATAAAACTCGTTTTTCTCATTGCTAAGGGTGGTAAAGCGGGATGCCGCTGGACTTGCCTGTGCTAACTGTAGCCCCACATCGTAGCCCCACAAACGAGCAGGCGGTCTGTACGGCAGCACTTCTTTGCCAGGAATTGGAGCTTCGCCCGGTTCCCAGCTATCGTCATCAAATGGTCCGGTAGCATAGTTGCTAAAGTTAAGTTGCAGAAACGAACCCGCGAAACGAAGGTTTGTCTTGCCATCATCCCAGTTTTCCAAGAAACGGGGAAAGTTGCTTAAAGCGCCATAGCCTTGAAATTTTTGAGCAGGCACTACGCCACTGACCATAATCACATTCACGCCAGTTTCGGTATCTTGGGGAATCTTTTGAAGGGCGCGTGCGTCACTCTGTGAAGAGTTTTTGTTGTCCATATACTCTCCCCGAATGTCTGTGTCATTGGCAGAGCTGTATTCCACAGGCACCGAAGTTCCATTAGTAGGCGAGTTGGCGGCAATCAGCCCATTGCCATTCCGAGATATTTTCACAGGTGAGTAAATCGGATCACCAGGGTTTTCTCTGACCCAATCCCATTGAGGCTTTGCCAAAGTTGGACTCGCCACATTCGGCAGATCCTTCATTGGACGGTTTTGGTTGAGGAAGGAGGTTGCACCCGCCGTCTCATCATTCAGGCAACCCTCAGCACTGCCAAACAAGGCTTTATCGGTATCGTTATAGACCTGTGCGCCTTTTTTGGAGCCACTGGTGTAAACCTGCTTGGTTGTATCACTACCAGAACTGGTGTTTTCGCCAATCCCGCCTTGATTTCCCGTGGGACGCGGTGCCGCCGACATAAAGGTGTCGATCGCGCTGCCATCACAAAAGCGATCGCTCAAAATCGAAACGCTATCTGCCAAGATTTCCGAGGGTCGCCACAAATCTTGATCAGGATCGGCAAACCTGGGGTCAGTGTCGTTGGCATCCCGGTTATCGTAGAAGGTAGCACTAGTGTATGCCGGAGTCGCTGGCAATTGCACCTTAAATTCTTCTAACCGCGTGCCACCGGGGGTTTCTTGGTGCAAGTTGAAGTTGCCCATGATGTAAACCGGTTGGTCGCTGATAAAAGACAGCCCGTGGAAGTTGTCATCCTTGGGAACGCCTTCTCGTTTCAAAACTGCACCATTGCGAAGCCGGAAGCCATGAGGACGGCGATCGGGGTCAGCAATGTAGTCTACAGGCTTGGTGGAAACGTTAAAGGTTGCATTCAGCGGGGGATCGGTTTCTGCGCCGGGAGTTGTGGCATCGGTGTAGGTGCCGCTAGCGGGTCGGGCAATGCCATCTTCTCGCACGGCATCTTCGCGGAAGGCGTAGACAATACCCGTTACTGGCAACCAGGTATCATTCCCGACTCCCTTACCCGAAGTTCGCAGCATATCCAAGTCAATATCCAACGCACGAGTTGGCAACCACTCGCGCCCATTGAACACCACTTTATCTTGGAAGGGAATGGCTTGAATCTTGCCATCGGGCGCAATGACACGGTTGGGATTGGGGGCGGTGGCAGCGGGATCGGCGATCGTTGGGAGCGCCCAATCTCCTATAGATTTGGGAGTGACACCCAAATCGATCGACTTATCTGCTTCAACAAAAACCTGAAGCGGCTTATATTTGAATGAAGTTATATCGCCTGGAAGGTTTTTATTTTTATAAGAAACAAAAGGCGGCGTTGTCTCACCATAATCTTCGTCTATGTTAGGTGGCGTACTTGAAGTCGCACTAACTACTTGATAGGGGTAGGCATTTGCAACTGCTAGATAAGGCTCTTTCCAAGGACGAAACGCGGCTGGAAGATCGGTCAACTTCTTGCCTACTGCATCAACATCAGTGTCGTTTTCTGGTTGACGATGATCAATAGTCTTACCACTAACCGTTCGAATTCCCCCATCTTGATCGTGATTAAACTCAGGAAAAATGTAATACAGGGAGGGAAACTTGGGAGCCACTAAAGCACGTTTGTAATTCGTATATGCTGCTTTATCGTAAGGAGCCTGTGCAAGAGGTGCAAATACGGCGTTTGATGTAGCTCCAGCACTACCGCCTACTACCTTAAATTTATCAATACTGGTTGGTGTGGTTGGTGTGGCTGGTGGGGCTACTTCAAGTTCTGGAGTTGTAGGATCGTTATCTACATCTTCTAAAAAGGTGCGTAGTATTGGTGGAGGATCTGCGATAGGCGTTACTGCCGCTTGAGATGGATAATTATTGTCGCCAGGAAAGTCATGGACTGCCCCTGGGGGGATTACCGTACCACAGAGACGAGAAAGGGCTAGACGTTGTTGTACTATAAAACTATCCAAGCCACTGCCAGCAGCAGTATTTGTATCTAAATCAATGGCACCAGCCTTACCTGTTTTGGTTGCTCCAGTAACCGGGAAAATGTGTGGGTCGCAGGCTGAAGACCATAAAGTAGCAACCTTAATACCTGGCTTCCCCGGATACTCACCTTTATAAATGGAAAGATAGGGGTTGTAATTCCAGGTGTTGGCGGCGGAAGAAGGGCGGAAACCAAAGGTTCTGTCTCGTCGAATTTGATAATGTTCGTGAATCAATAGCCCTAGCTGATAGCGCGCATATGATGGATCACTCTCTAGGTCAACGGTTGGTCCGAGAGGATATTGAAGTTGCTCACGCAGTGTAGCCAGAAACATATCTGGAGTGACGCGATCGTAGTCTCGCGGATTGTATTTTGCAGGTTGAAAAGTTGGTGAAGCGCCATAGTCATAGGTTGCTAGAGCGCTCGGCGGCAGCACCTCAAAATAGCCATTCGCCTCATCAACCTTCCCATCCATTAGCCGTCTTAAGTCATCGGCTAATGTTTTTAATTGAGATGGACTGGCAGCGGAAGGATTAAAATTTTGAACTTGGTTAATGTTGTATGCCAACATCCCCAACATACAGCCTGCGGTTTCTTGGTAAGTTTGATCTGCTGGGCTACCATTCCCAGCTTCCAAGGATCGTTTCAGGTTAGAAAAATTCCCCCACATCGTTAAAGTCGGGTCGGGGTGAATTTTTCCATCTTGGGTTGGTGGAAAGGCACCGCCAACTTTAGTTGCCGAATTATAGTCTCCAGCAAAATTCGCCAGGTTTGCTAGTGCGGTCTGCATCGCAGTAGACGTGATATCAGGTGGCTTGAATTCCCAGCCATTGGTGCCTTTCCCATAAAAGAAATCAACTAAAGGATCTGAACCTCCGGTAGCTTTGGAAGACGAAAAGTTGACGGACTGCCGCAGGGTGTAGGGCGAACCGGGGTGAGCCGTCAGCGCAAGACAAGCTGCCGGAGCGCGTCCATCGGCTATGCCATAGTGGTAAACCGTTGCGGCTTGCACCGCTGCCAGGTTATCTCGCAATGCCCGCCGTTGCTTAGTTTCATGCTTGCGATTAGCATTTGCGGTGCCTGTATATGCATAAGGTGGATAAAGTGGATCACCGGGATCGTCACTGTTATCTTTACTTAGGGTGGCATCCGTAACTGATACAGCAGTATAAGTCTTACTTCTAAGATTATCGAAGCCGTTGCCTTCGGGATTGATAGTAGGCACAGTTAAATCTTGTTTAGCCGCAGGGCGATCTTGTGGGGCGACCCAGCCGTAGGGGTTGCCGAGTTCCAGGCGTTCGCCGACTAAGATTCTCATGCCGCCCGTGTAAACCTTGGAGGTGGAGGTATCTCCATCTTTGAAGGTGCGCCGCTCCCAATAGCCATCTAGCCCTGGAAGAACAGTAGGAGTTGGGTCATTAATCAGTTCTGGAGGGTCTGTGATATTGTCGCCAACTTTTTTACCTGGAGTACCTGAAGGGATTTTAATCGCCTTGTTGTAACGCACTTTCGGACCATAGCGATTATCTGCCCGGTAGGTATCATCCACATAGGGTTGGTTACTGGTGGGGTTGCTGGCAAACCGACCTGGGTTAAAGTCAGTTGGTTTAAGCGGGTCAACGATCGCGCCCAAATTCGTGACATTCGGCGATCGCGCCTGCTGAATGTCTTCGGTCAACAGTTTCACCGGATCAGTGGAGATGCCAATCACATCTTTTGTTTCTGTTGCCCAGTCTTTGCCAGTATCAATGTTGCTCTCAGCGAAGGTGCCCCCGTCATATTTATCAACCCGTTGACCATTTTGATACCCAGTGTTTTGTCCTAACTCCGCCGATGCAATGATGCCTTTAAAGGCAACCCCACCATTCACTTGCTTTGGATGGTCTGGCGGAAGGCTGGGATCAATCACAAACTCACGTACCGAAATTTCAGAGTTGCTTTCGGGTTTGAACAGGCAAGACTTGGTGGCACTAATCAAGAAACTGTTAAAACTGCCGCCCGCCCGCCCCATGAAGATGTTACCTTCACTGTGCATAGCACCATTCCAATTCATCGGTGCCCCAGATACTGCTTCCAGGTCATACTTAAACCAGGCTCCCCATTTGTTGCCCCGGTCTAGCTTGTAATCTTGCAAAAACTCCAGAGTGGTGAAGTTAACAGGGTTACCTGCTTTCAGCTTGGTTTTGCTGACCACAAAAGCATCTACCTGAAAGCGTTTGCGCAAAATGGAGGTGTTAGAAACATCTTGGAACCAGCCCCCTTCCACCTTAGAGCCACCGCCTTTCGTGCGACACTTAACCGCCGAACTGTTACTTTGCGGACCAGAGCGCACATAAGGACCATCCTTTTTTCCATCTAATGTGCCATTGTCTGCTACACCATTCGCTTTTTCCTGATCCGTCAGTTGAAGCAATGCCACAGGACCAATTTTGTTCGCATCGGTGGTGTCGGGGGTGGAAAAATTGATTGAATAGACAATTACGTTGTCGCCATCCTCATAAACCCAGGCATTGTCTACTCCACTCCCATTGATATCAATTCGAGTTTCGCCCTCCAGCGTGTAGGGATTATTTGTACCCACAGGCAAAGGCGCTGCAACGACTCCGTTAGCCCCAATGGGTCGGGTTGCTTCGTTGAGCAACATAGCGATAATAAATTCCTCGGAGGGTGTGCCACTGGGCAGGCGATTGTCTTTGCCAAACAGATAATCGAGCTTGGCACGGGCGCGATCGATCGCCGGGGTTGCCGCATTATAAATCTCCCGACTTTGGACGTTAGCAATGGTGCGAGTGGTGCTGTTAAACGATCGGAAGGTGAGCGCGCCCACGGTCAGCGATACCACCAAAATCAGAAAAACGGTGGTGGGCAACACAAACCCGGCAACACGGGGGCGACGGTTGAGCAAAAAGACGGTTCGCAACAGCCAATTAATGGAGGCTTTGGTCAGGCGGCGGGAGAGCTTCCAAACCTGTTTCAAAATGGGTTGAAGTTTTTGGGCTAGCTTGCGGTCTGACATGGCTGCGTCCTGAGGGTAGTGGGGTGGCGAGAAGGAGTGTTTGACAGAAAAATAGGAATTAGGAAATAGCGGTTGAGTGAGAGGAAAGCAAGGAATAAAAAAGTGATGAAACCCAAAAAAGGTTCCAGACCCAGTAAATTATGAACGAGTTTTTGAAAAAGCTACCGATTTCCAAGGCTACTTGAAACGAACAATTCAACTCAATCAATCAGAGAATTTTGAGTTCAAAAAATGGGATAAAAGTTGAATCTAGGGCAACAGGGAACGGGCTTTGGAAACAAACGCGGGAAGGCTGAAAAAGAAGTATGGATAGTCATGCCGCAATGCAGCCATGTTACCCACTTTGTATGAAAAATCTATCAACCTAATATAACAATTCTGTGAATGGCTTCTGTGTGACCTGGTTCACAAGCGAAAAACGAAAAAGGACGCACTGATGTACGTCCTTTTAGAAAGCTGCGATCGCATTAATATTTATTAAGATCTATTCCAGCCTCTTTTGCGAACGCAGCAATGCTTTTCTTTTCTAGCGTTTTAATGGCTTTAGTAGACAGGTGCAGACGCACCCAGCGGTTTCCTTCTGCCCACCAGACGCGCTTCCACTGCAAATTCACGCCTTGCAGCTTTTTGGTGCGGCGATGAGAGTGTGAGACAGCATAGGCGTTATTTGCTTTTTTTCCAGTTAATTCACATCTGCGACCCATACCAGCCTCCAGCTTTGCATATCTTTGGTTTATTCCAGTCCTTCATTATATAGAGGGAAGGGAAGATAGCGCAATGCCCCAGCCCTCTCCCGCTAGAAGGGGGAATGACCCTCTCCCTAGCCCTCTCCCAGCGGGAGAGAGGACTGGAAATTCCTGAAAGCCCCTCTCCCTGGGGAGAGGGGTTTGGGGTGAGGGCAGATTATCTCTCAACAGCCTAGCGATCGGTGAGGCGGGTCAGCACTTGGTTGGAGCGATCGACGAAGGTTTTCATCCCCTCGGCATCAAATCCTTTTTGCGCCATCAACGCCAGATCATAAATTTGGTTGCAAATGAGAGTGCTTAACTCGGCGGAGGGCGACTGTCCGCTAGTTTGCAAAATGGTTCCTTGATTTAGGGTGAGCAAATTTTGGATCAGCGGATGGGCAGTATTGACCAGCAAAATGTGTTCTTCGGGAAATTCCACCGCTTGTTGCTGCATCATGGCGGTCATTTCGCGCATCCGGCGCAGATGTTCGGGCAACAGCACCACGGCAGGCGGGGCACTTTGCGGATCACCGGCTTTGAGGGCTTCGGTGCGAATGGTTACTTTTGGCTTGGCGATCGCGCCTTGAAAAAGCTCCCTAATCTGCTCACTGCGAGTTTTGTTGGTGGCAGGATCAACAATTTCAGTTTCTTTATCTTTGTCAATCAGCGTCTCATCCAAATCCGCATCCACACGGGAGAACCGAATTGTGGAATATTCTTGCTCCAAGAAACTGATGAAATGAGTGTCGATGAAAGAATCCATAAACAAGACTTCGATGCCTTGCTTTTTGTGGAGTTCTACATAGGTCGCCTGCGTAATTTCGTCATTACAGTAGAAGACGCGGTTTTCGTGGTGGGTTTTGTTGCGCTCTAGATACTCTTTGAGAGTCGTGTAAGTAGGGCTAGAACTGGGGTTTTGTGAGCTAGGAGTTGTCGTCGCCGTCGCCGAGGAAACCTCTTGCCACACATCGCTCTCGCCCGACTGCACCTGCACTGCCGGGGTCGCACTGTCCTCACTCTTTGTCTCCTGGTTTCCTGCCCAGGTGGTGCGATAGATCAGAATATCTTCGACTTGCTTTTTAAACTTGTCGTCGTTGAGGGAGCCAAATTTGACGAAGGTGCTGAGATCTTGCCAGCAGCGAATGTATTCGTCGCGATCGTCGCGATACAGTTCCTTCAGGCGATCGCCCACTTTTTTGGCGATGTAGTTGGCGATTTGTCGAACGGTGCGATCGGCTTGCAAAAAGCTGCGAGACACGTTGAGCGGAATATCAGCACTATCGATTACGCCGCGCAAGGGCAGCAAAAACCGAGGAATCACTTCTTCGCAGTTATCGCTAACAAACACCTGATTGCAGAACAGCTTGATCTGGCTCTTAGTCACATCCACATCGGGCTTCAGCTTAGGAAAATACAGAATACCATTCACCACAAACGGATAATCCGTATTCAAATGCACCCACAGCAATGGCTCTTCCTGATAGGGATAGAGATAGCGATAGAACTCTAGATAATCCTCTTTGCTGAGATTGCTAGCCGATTCCTTCCAGGGTGCCTTTTGGCGGTTGACCTGTTCTGGTGCTTTGGGCGCGATCGCTGGCTCAACAGCTTGTTCCGGTGTTTCTGAGTCTAGTTCTGCCTCTGAAGCAACCTCTGGAGAAACCTCTGGAGGCGGTTCTATCACCGCCAGCTTGATCGGCACAGGCAAGAAATCGCAGTATTTGGTGATTAACTGCCGCACCCGGTATGGCTCCAGATATTCCAGTTCTTCGTCTTGCAGCGTCAGAATAATAGTGGTGCCGCGTGTGGTGCGGGTCGATTCGCTTAGTTCAAATTCTGTGGAGCCATCGCACGACCAATGCACCGGAGTCGCGCCGGGCTGGTAGGAAAAGGTGTCAATGTCCACATGGGCAGCAACCATGAAAGAAGAGTAGAAGCCCAGCCCAAAGTGACCAATAATTTGCTGATCGGTGCTTGCCTTATATTTATCAATAAATTCTTCGGCGCTGGAGAAGGCAACCTGGTTAATGTATTTCTTCACTTCATCGGCGGTCATGCCAATCCCGGTATCCGACACAGACAGGGTTTTCGCTGCCTTATCTAAGGTGATGACAATTTCAGGTTCGCCCAAGTCGCCAGAATAATCGCCAGAATGAGACACCATTTTCAGCTTTTGAATGGCATCCACGGCGTTAGACACTAACTCTCTGAGAAAAATTTCATGGTCTGAATACAGCCATTTTTTGATGATCGGAAAAATATTCTCGGTATGAATGGAAATATTGCCTTTTTCCAACACAGTGGTCATAAGTGAAACTCCAAAAAAATAACGGGTAAGGGCTGTTCAGCGATGAGACAAAAAATAGGGGTAAGGGATAGGTTCAGCTTCAAGCAAGTTGCTTCAATTGTAGTCAGGGAAGGGTCGCTCGTTGGAATGTGGATTTCCCTACCTGGGAAGGTGAAGGGGTGGAGGAGTGGAGGAGGGGAAGAAAAAAGGGGGAGGGAGTTTTGAGTTTTGTAAGTCCTTCGGACTGGCTTTGCCCACGCGTAGCGTCTCCGCAGGAGATATTTTGGGTTTTGAGTGAGTTGGAAATCGGGCGATCGCATGGAAGGGGAGAATCAAAGGCGCTGGTTTATCGATAGTTGAGGGATGCGATCGCGAGGCAAATCCAGCCAGCAATCAGGGCAACGCCACCAACGGGGGCGATCGCGCCGAGCCATTGGATGTCGGTTAGGCTCAGCGCGTAGAGACTGCCGGAAAAAATTAGCACCCCTGCGATGAAACAGTACCCTGCGGGGGTTAGGGTGGGTGGCGGCAACTCAGCTTGATGAATTAATAAACCCACTGCCAGCAACGCGAGGGCGTGATACATCTGATAGCGGGCACCCGTTTCAAAGATTTCTAGGGCGCGATTGCTGAGTTGAGGGCGCAAAGCATGAGTGGCGAAGGCTCCGGCGGCAACGGAAAGCCCGCCAAAAATAGCGGCGATCGTCAAAAAGAGTTGAGGCATGGGAAGGGAGAAAGTTTTGAGTTTTGTAAGTCCTTCGGACTGGCTTTGCCAACCCGTAGCGACGACCTAGGAAATATTTTAAGGTTGGATGTAAGGCAGTCCGCAAAGCACGAACGCTTTATCCCTAAACCCTAATGTGTGATAGCAGATATTTGAACTATTGCTGTCTATTGCTGTTTAACTGCCGCCTAGTTCTTTGGGGGCTTCTAGGTTGAAGTAGTAGGAAAAACTGCCTTCTTCAGTAATGTTGTAAGCGGCGTTGAATTCTTTGGCGCGGCTATCGAGATAGACCTTAGCAGCCTCACCTTCCAATCCAGTTTCCATGGAAAAGCGTAAGACGGTGAGATGTCCGCTATTTTCTTGCAGTAATCGAAAGAAAGCAGCCCGCAGGCGATCGCGTTCTTCCTGCTTGCTGCGCCGATTATGTGACCACAACAACCAGCTACCCAAGGCGGTAGGCGGCAAGCCAAACAGCAACACGGCTGCCAAAGCATCCTCTCGACTACTCGGTGTCGCCTTCGGATTAAATACTTCGGTGCCGCACAACAAAAAAATAGGTGCCCCAATACCGAGTAAAAACCCCACTGCAATTTTGGTTGACAGCTTCATTCGTTCTATCCAATCTCTCAATCTGCTGTTATCTTAGCCGCAACTTTCAGCGATTAAGAACGAGTTGCTTCCAACAATCGAGAAAAGTAAAACTGGGTTTTGGTCATGGCATTGCGCTCAATCTTCCAGCCTTGGCTTTCCAAAATCTTGATTACCTGAGCTTCGCTATGAAGATAAGCGCGAGTGGCTTTGCTAGGACCGGGAAAAAAGTCACCAATCTTTTTTAATACAGTGTAGAAAACAGTTTTGGGGGCAAAGCTGAGGATCAAGCGCGACTCTGCCAACGAACTCAGATGCTGGATCATTTCCGCTGCTTTGGCTTGAGGATAGTGAATTAACACATCCAAGCAAACAACCGTGTGATAACGCCCGGTCAATCCTTCTAAATCTTGTACGGCAAAGGTGAGATTTTCTAGCGAGAGTGCCGCTGCCCGATCTTTTGCTTCTCCAACCATTTTCTCGGAAATGTCGCTGGCAAAGATTTTCGCTCCAGCTTCCGCAAGAGGAATGCTGAGGCTCCCGACCCCACAGCCCGCATCACAAATAGTTATGTCTTTCAGGTTATTGTCTGCCTTTAGCCACGCCAGCACGGTATCCACGGTTTGTTGATGCCCGGTGCGAATGTCTAGCTGGACTTTGTTGACCTCGCCATCGCCATAAATTCTACGCCAGCGATCGAACCCAGTCGCGTTGAAATATTCGCGAACAATTTTTTTATCGTCAACTGCGGTCATAGTGATTATTTTCGTCGTGAGAGTGCAATTAGTGTTGATCGTACAGGAGTTACAGTCTAGTTTCGAGTGCAAGCCGTAAATTCAAAACTCAAAACTCAAAACTCAAAATTCAAAACATCTCCTGCGGAGACGCTACGGGTTGGCAGAGCCAGTCCGAAGGACTTACAAAACTCCCCAACCTTTCCCATTGCAGTTCCCCAGATTGGGATTGCTGCCAGCGCAGTAGATGAGCGGGCTGACCCACATAGTCGGTAGGCAACCCGATCGCTCGTCGAGGTGCCACTGTAGCTAGGGCGATCGCCTGCTCTACATCACAAATTCCCCACTTCACCAAATTTTGAACGCCCACCAGCAGCGGTAATGTCGTGCCAGATAGGGTGCCATCCAATAATCGTGCCGTGCCGTGGGTCACTTCAATTTGGCGAGTATCCCACGGATAGATGCCGTCGGGTAAGCCCAACGGGGACAGGGCATCGCTGACTAAAAAAACTCCCTGCTCATAGTGAGACGATCGCAGCAAAATGTCGATCATGATGGGTGAAACGTGCTGCCCGTCTGCAATCAAGCCACAGCACACTTGAGGATGGGCGATCGCGGCTCCCAGTAAACCCGGCTCTCGATGGTGCAAGGGCGGCATTGCATTAAACGCATGAGTCACCATCGTTGCACCCTGATCGAAGGCGTGCTGAGCTTGAGCCGCTGTTGCCAGAGAATGCCCCAAACTCACGGTAATGCCCAGCGATCGCAAATAAGGAATTACCTTCCCCGTTTCGTCCAGTTCAGGAGCTAGCGTCATCACTTTAACCCCGCTGGCATAGTCACCTAGCACTCGTTTGACGGTATCCACCGTCAGCGGCAGAAGATACTCTGCGGGGTGAGCGCCTCGTTTCGCCGGATTGAGAAAAGGACCTTCTAAGTGAACGCCCAAAATGTGGGGATGATGAGTGGCAAGAATAGAGAGCGATCGCTGGATATTTTCCACCGAGGTCGTAACCAGGGTTGGCAAGTAGCCATCCACACCGTGCCGCCATAGAAATTGATCGATCGCGGCTAACTGACTTGCCGTATCAAAATTCAAGTCGGGAAAAGCCAACCCCAATGCCCCATTGATTTGCAGATCAACGCCGCCGAGAGAAATCCAGTCGCCTAATAAATCTAAAACGAGTTTATCAGCGGAAGTATAACTTGACTGGGGTTGCAGAGAGATAATAACTTCGTTTTGGATCGTAAGCTGCTGTAACCCAACGTAGCCTGGAATACGAGCATTAGTCAGAATTAAGGGGTGAGGCATCTGGCAACCGTGAGAAATGGCGAGTGGCATCAGAAATCTTCAGAAATCTGCGGATTTTCCTTATAGATTTCCGCCATTTATCGTAACTTAGCCGTCACTCAAGCGATTGGTATACCAATGTCATCGGCGGTGGGAATACTCGATAAAGCGTCGGAACGGGGGACTAAAATTACCTTGTGAAGATGATAAAGACAACCTTTTGGGAAGTAACCAAGATAACGGATTAATTGTCAATTCTATCTACAATTTATTTCGCTGAAGCGATCGCCAATTTTTGAGCAGAGAGTGATTAATGAACGAGCAAAAGACGCAACATAGCCAGAATCTTATCCTGATTGTGGACGATGTGCCCGACAACATAGATTTGCTTTGCAGAATGCTCACTCGTGGGAAGTTTAGCATTCAATCCGCTTCAACCGGTGAGACGGCTTTGGCACTGGCAGAATCTACTCTGCCCGATTTGATCTTATTAGATATTTGTATGCCTCATATGGATGGCTATGAGGTCTGCGAAAAACTCAAAAAAAACTCCGCGACCAAAGCTATTCCCGTTATTTTTATTAGCGCTTTAGATGAACTGCCAGACAAGCTCAAAGCCTTCCAGTTAGGCGGAGTAGACTACATCACCAAACCGTTTAATAGTGCCGAAGTGGCGGCGCGGGTTGAACTGCATTTGTCTTTGCGGCAGTTACAGCGGCAATTGGAGCAGCAGAATGAACGGCTGCGTCATGAAGTGCGCGATCGCCGTGCTGCCGAAACTGCCCTGCAACTCGCCAATCAAGAACTACAGCGATTGGCACATCTAGATGGATTAACCCAAGTGGCAAATCGGCGTGGGTTTGACAATTGTTTAGCCTATGAATGGCGCAGATTGGTGCGCGAGCAGCAACCCCTGGCTTTGGTGCTGTGTGATGTGGATTGTTTCAAATGCTTTAACGATACCTACGGTCATCAGGCGGGCGACGAGTGTTTACGCCAAATTGCAGGCGCGATCTCGCTAGCAGCCAAGCGTCCCGGAGATTTGGTTGCCCGCTATGGGGGAGAAGAGTTTGCGGTTATTTTGCCCAATACGCCGACCCAAGGGGCATTAAAAGTCGCTGAGGATATTCAAATCGCGATCGCAGACTTAAAAATTAGTCATCAAGAATCATTAGTGAGTCAACTTGTCACGATTAGCATTGGCGTTGCGGCGATCACTCCCCTTGCCGATGTATCGTCCATTCACCTAGTCACAGCGGCAGATCGGGCGCTCTATCGGGCAAAAGCTAAAGGACGCGATCGCGTTGTCATAGAAGAAAGTATTTTTAAGAGCAATATTTCACTTCGCCATGAACGAATCACTTTAGAACAAGTAAGGAAGCAGGGAATGCGTAAGGAATAATAAAAGGGTTAGAGATCGCGATCGCACGATCAAAGCGGTGCGCCCAATTAATTCACCTTTTAAAATTATAGAAGTGGGAGAGCCTGAGAACCCGCAAAACCCATGCGCTTTAGCCGTGGGATGTAGCAAGGGTTCTCACGAGACTGTCAAGCCTCAGAGTCTACCTTGTCTTCTGACTCTCAACATACCGTTTAATCATATCGCCT
>JBGSWI010000087.1:0-11982 GCA_041752515.1 Leptolyngbyaceae cyanobacterium
AGGCGATATGATTAAACGGTATGTTGAGAGTCAGAAGACAAGGTAGACTCTGAGGCTTGACAGTCTCGTGAGAACCCTTGCTACATCCCACGGCTAAAGCGCATGGGTTTTGCGGGTTCTCAGGCTCTCCCACTTCTATAAATGATGACCAGTCTATGGGTCATAAAATTTCTATCCTTAAAGACTTGAACGCGATCAAGACTTAAATGCGATGTCCGACTGGATGCAGAATTTGCTATTGTGTTGATGGGTATGGCAATGCTGGTGTAGCTCAGTTGGTAGAGCAGCGGTTTTGTAAACCGCCGGTCGCAAGTTCGAGTCTTGTCACCAGCTTTTTAGTTCGCAGTAAAGGTTGCCCGCAGTAGAAGGTTTTCAGAGGGTTGTCAGCCAGTTTGAATGCTTGCGGTGCGCTTTTAATGGAGGTCTGCTTCCCAAACGGCGATGTAAATGCGATCGCGATCATTGCGCTCAATCGTGCCTTTAAGGGTGGCGGTAGAAAAGGGATATTGGTTGGCGTTCCGCTTCCAAACGCTGTTAAATCCTTCTTCGATGGAAGCCGTGAGGCTACCGTCTAACATCCCGTTGAGCGTTTCTATCATGATGGTGCGATCGATGGATTGGGCGAAGGAGGCTTCTGTTTGACGCACCTTAGCGGTGTCTTTGTCGTATAGATAAGCCACCGTCACCTGGTCGGGAACTAGATCATATTGGGCAGAGCGGGTGTTGTTCCAATATCCGGTGCCTGATTTAGTCGGTTCGCCGAGTTTAGCAATAATCGTTGGTTCGGCAACGCCGGGAGTAAAGCCGGGTACAGGAACATTGCTGCCGCTATCGGTGCTGGAGGGTTGCGGCGTTGGGGTGGATGGCAGCGGTTCTGGTGATGGGGTGAGGGTTGGCGTGGGTGTCGGCGTGGGCGTGGGCGGTGCAGACGGGGGCGTGGGCGTGCTGGGTGGGGTGATACTTTCTGGAGTTTCGATACTGGGCGGCTGTTGAGTCACTTGGGGCGATCGCCCATTGTGCCAAATCGCTCCGAGTGCAGCCGCGATCGCGCTGGCAAGCATAGCCACTCCCACAAAAAGCCAGGTTCCTTGCCGCGATTGCTGAGGTTTGCTCGCACCCGGCGCGATCGGGGAGGGGAGATTGGCGGGACTGTAAGCCTGAGTTGCCCTCTGGGAGATCGGATCGCCCAGAGGGATTGCAGGCGATCCCGAAGGGGAGGATGCACTCGACAGTAAATTCAACCACTCGGCGATCGCTTGGGGGCGATAGTGAGCATCGACTGCCATGCCGCGCACCACGGCTTGATTCGTGGCAGGCGTAATCTGAGGAACCAAATCGCGAGGAGCAGGCATGGGCTGGCGATCGCGGAGAATTGCGGCGATCGGGGCGTGAGCCGTTAATAGAGCATACAAAGTGGCTGACAACCCGTAAATATCTGTTGCAGGGGTACGTTTTGCCTGTGCCATGTATTGCTCAATCGGCGCATAGCCCGCCGAGGTAATGCTGGTGTGGGCTTGAGTGGCACCCATTGTGAATTCTCTAGAAATGCCAAAATCAATCAGCACCACATCTTGAGTGCCCTGCCGCAGCATGATGTTTTGGGGCTTGACATCGCGATGCAGTAACCCATTCGCGTGAACGACCTCCAAGGCGGCGGCAACTTGACGGATGTAGTGCAGCGCTGTCGCTTCGGGCAAGGGGCGATCGGGAAACACAACCTCTTCTAGGGTTTGCCCTGGAATATAATCCATCACAATGTAAGGCATTCCAGCTTCTACAAAAAAGTCGCTGACTCGCACAATATTGGGATGGCTACACAGCGCCAGTCTTCGCCCCTCATCTTGAAACTGCTGCTGCAACTGAGTAAACTCCAAATTGCCCTGATTTAGCGCATTCAAAGTTTTAATCACCACCGTTTGCTGGAGGTAGTGATGAGTTGCCCGAAAGGTGATGCCAAAGCCACCCTCGCCTAGCAGTTGATCTAAGGTATACTTTCCGCCTTGTAATGTTCTCCCAACCAGCGAATTCATGCCAAACCTTTTTTTATAGATGAACCGGCTCTTTTAACCTCCTTCCAGAATAGACAATACCAGAGCCGATCAGTCTAGCGATGCGCCCCACTCAAGCCAAACCCGATTTAGCTTCTTCGGCAACCTGGTCTATGGGGTCTTGGGCTAGTGTTTCCAGCGTTGCTTTAGCTTCAGCAGTTGCCAATCGACTGAGAGCTTGGGCAACCCGATAGCGGACTTGCCAATCGGGGTTGACTGCATGATTGATCAGCAACGGCACCGCACGGCGATCGCCGAGTTCTCCAAAGGAACCGATCGCTGCCATTTGCATCAGTTCATTCGGGGATGCGATCGCGTCTTCCAACAGTTCAAAGCCGCGTGGATCGCCCAATTCTCCCAGTGCCGCCACAATGCTAAATTTAACCAGCCATTCCGGGCTGGTGTTGTAAAGAAACCGCAAATCCTCAAAGGCTTCGGTCAGCTTGAGTGCGCCAATCGAATCAGCCGCCGCAGCTTGCACGTCCGGTTCCGCATCTTGCAGGCGATCGCGCAGGGTTTCCAGGGTTTTCGCCCGATCTTGCCCCCCCAAAGACGATAGTTGGCTGACAGCGGCGTAGCGCACTCTGGGATTGACATCATCCACTGCCTGCAAAATCATCCCAAACGTAATGCGGGGATCGAGCGTCCGCATTTGGTTTACGGCTCTGAGGCGATCGCCCAAATCAGCCGAATTTAAAAGTGTTTTAACCGAATCAGGAGTAATGTCCATAACAAATGTGGGTTAATAAATTGTTTTTTAAAAAGTAAATCGTGTTCTCTCTTCTTAGCCCTGATCTGCCGCCATAGAGCGGATGATGTCGCCACGAGTCAAAATGCCGATGACGCGATCGCGGTCATCCACTACGGGTAAGCGACGAACCGTGCGATCGTGCATTAACTGGGCAGCATCGCGCAGGGGTTGATTGGCGGCGATCGTCACCAGATGCTCATCGGTCATGGCTTCTCCCACCGTTTCACCCAATGCTTTATGCACTTCGCGCTCGTATTGAGCAGGGTTTTCGAGGTAGATCACGCTATCTAAAAACATGACGTAGGGCGGCATCGTGGCTCCGGTTTCGCGCCACATTAAATCTGTTTCAGAAATTACGCCAACCAGTTTGCCAGCATCATCTACCACGGGCAGACCGCTAATGCGTTTTTCTGCCAATATTTTGATCACCTCGATCAGCGGCGTGTCGCGGGTCGCTGTAATCGGGTCATGGGTCATTACATCCCCAACAGTCTTAGCCATAATTCACGGGTTCTACACAAGGTCTGACCTCATTGTAGGGAATAGCGGCGATCGCCCAACCAGACTCAACAGGTTGTTACATCCAATACTTAATAAGTTTCAAGGGTGAGCGGCAAACCCCGCTTTGCGCGGACAAGCAAGCAAGCCGCGATCGCATCTTTAATATTTTCAACCGCTTCGTCTTTGGTTTGCCCTTGGCTGACACAACCAGGAATGCTTGGATATTCCACAATCCAAACCCCGTCCTCATCTCTATCCAAAGTCACATTGAATTTCATAAATCCTGATTAAGATGCTACAAATCTCTTTTGATTACCCTTAATAGCTTAAGTTGTGCCCAAAGGAATTGTTGGAAAGTCAACTTTTGTGAGCGTTGCCATTAATTGATCACTACCTTGCAATAGGTCATTCCAGCCAGTAGCGTTGATTTGTTCCAGGTGTTCTAGACGTAATTGGCGCTGATCAAACACCCAATATTTGATGCTAGGAACCAGATAGCGAATAAAAGCCATCCACTCTGCGGAGTTAATTGCAAGAGGGTTGACCGGCATCAATATTATCTTGCCAGCATTTCCAACAGTTGCAATAGAGTGAGCCGCCAGTAGCATTGATCGATACTTTGGATGAGAAGCTAGCTCAAACTTTGTTTCTCCATGTTCAGAATAATGCCGGAGCATGATGTAAGCACGAAGAATGATTTCGATCACTGCGGGGGTGATTCCAGAAACCAGAAAATGCCGAAAATCATAGCCATTGAGGTACATCCACCGCGCAAGTTCTCCAACGGTTCGCCCTTTCTTTCCAAAGCTACCAACATTAATCCCTTGAATTAATGTCATAAAGGGTGCTGGTAAACCCATTGGTGTAGCCACATCAGAAATCAGGTGTCCAAGTTGGCGAAGGACTGCTTCAATCAGTTCAACAGGTTCAAGATCAGACCAAACGGCTCCTTGCATCCATGCATGGTTATGGGTCAATTTATCGTAAGAAAACCCAGTAATCGTCCCTCGCATAATATCTAAGACCCCAAACACAAAGCCGAGAACTGGATCATGCCCTAAAGACTGATGGCGATGTGATTTAGGAAACATTCCAGCAACACGTTTCACTCCATCTGCACCTGCATAACTCGTTGCGTCATAGGGAACTTTACATGTTTTTTCTAATTCTCTCGCCCATTGAGAGAACCAATCAGTCTGACCAGCTTTTGCTGTGGTGTTAAAGTTTTTCAATCGAGCAGTGAGATTCAATTGATCAAGCCATTTTCCATTTCCTATTACAGTAGGATTTTTGGGAATTTGAACAAGGAGAACATCTGTCAGCACCGCCAGAATACCGCTTGCTCCAACAAAAGAATAATCGCAGGCATCCCATTGGTATTGAGCATCATAGGATTCACTCTGAAGCTTTTTGAGATCTGCTTCCGTCAAAAAAGCTTCGTAGGGAGCTAACGGATCGACTCCTTGAGATAGCGCGTAGGTTTGGCATTGCCTTACGAAATTGTCCCAATCCTTGAAGCCAATTTTGGTAAGTTCTCGAAAAACAGATTGCTGGCGATTTTCATACAGTCTTAAAATCTGGTTTGGATCAAAATCACCAAAATCTTCTGTTTCAATCCACTCTTGAGAGGCTTCTAGCTCCTCCATAAGACTTTCAAGATCTCGAAGTTGATTGGTTATTTCATCACCACCAGACAGCTTTTGCTCTACTTCGATGAGTTTGGCATCTATTTC
Source organism: Leptolyngbyaceae cyanobacterium (assembly GCA_041752515.1). Lineage (GTDB taxonomy): Bacteria > Cyanobacteriota > Cyanobacteriia > Leptolyngbyales > Leptolyngbyaceae > ULC077BIN1. Next base: position 5,034 of record JBGSWI010000087.1, read on the forward strand.
GGAAACTGCTAAGTCAAGGGTTTTTAGGACGTGATTTTGTGCTCGTAACGCAATGCCAAGTTCAGCAATAAATTGATCGGAAAGCATCCTAAACGGCTCCAGAGGCTTGTTTTCGCTTTGCAACTGACTGTTGCATGAACCTTAACCTTTCCGTCAAAATCTTAATTGCCTCTCGATTAGCTTCTGCACTGGCAGCACCCACTTCAAGGGTTGTAGTTTTTTCCTGAAGATGGATAATTTGGTCTACTAACTGATCAATGGCTCCCTGCATATTTTTAATCACCAGTTGAGCTTTGCGTTCTTTCTCAGCTTGTAGCTGCGACTTCTTTGATTTATCTCCTGTATCAAGCAAGGTATTAATACCCATAAAAATACCCGTACCCAAGAGAATAGCAACTCCAATTCCAGGAATCATACCTCCAATACCGATTAGTGCCCCAAGCCCAGCTAATCCAGATGTGATTCCGGCTGCACTCAATCCAATAACGGAACCAGACAACCAAACAGCAGCAACAGGGACTCCTACCGCAGAAAGACCTGCTGCTGCTGTTTTTATGGCATCAGCGGCATAATTATCGTCTAAGCCGCGATCGCGAATTTCTCTAATCTTTTGAATGAATGCCTTAATTGCGGCTAATTGTTCCTCTGTCACTTTTAACTGTTGTTTCGCCAGTTCAATAGCCTCTTCTTCATTCGAGTCTAGTTCGTCATTTGCCCAGACAGTATCTACTAAATTGACCATAAGTGCGTAGCGCAATGGCTCATCTGCATATTCCAACGACTTTAAACATGCATACAGCGATGGGGGTTCGATGATGTAGGACTGCACCTTGCGCTTTCCAACATCAGACATTCCATCTAGTTCCATGATTCCGAAAATCAGTTCGACTTCTTCTTTATCAATGGAATCATCTGCAAAAGCGATCGCGAAAAGCGAACCGTAAAATGCAAGACGATTGTGCTCAGAAACTTTTGCAAGGTCGAGCGACTCATTCATCTTTTTGCCTCCATGTATGAGCTAATTCTGGTTCTTGAAGTTGGCAAGTTCCCACAAAAAAACATCCAGACGCTGCGTTCATGGAAAATGCAGAATTTTTATTGCGAAAAAGAGACTATGCCTGCTTTCAATCCCCTTGTTCAGCACTATCCTAAAGTACTCGCTTGTTTAAGGTACTCGTTTATTTACTGATTTCGCGATGCTTGAACAGTAAACGGGATAAAGAAGCCTTCATAAATCACTTATCTTCTCTTGCCACTCACCCTGCTAATACGCTGAGGTGCTTTCGGCATAGATCTCTTCTTCGGATTCATGGTCTTGATCGACAAATTCTTGGACGCGAATGCGGTAATCTCGCAGGGTTTCGTCTACCCAGTTGCGATCGGGGCTGTTGGCAAAAATGTGAACTAATGGCTCTCCGGCATCGGGCAAAATTAGCACCCAGCCGTCATGTCGATGATCAAAAATTTTCACGCCGTCTACCAGTTCGAGGGAATCTGCGGGGTGAGTCTCGACGAGGTGCCGCATGAGTGAGCCTTTGGTTGACCAAGGGCAGCGGACAAGGTGAGTTTTGTGGCTAATCCGGGGAAGGTCTGCCCGAATTTGCCCCAGCGATCGCTCTTGAATCGTTAACAATTCAATGATCTTGGCAATACAAAACATCGCATCAAAGCCGGGATGCAGATGAGGAAAAATGAAACCCATCTCACCACTGCCGCCCAGAACTACATTGGCGCTGTTTTGGCAGGTTTCCATCAGTGCAGTGGGGTTTGCCTTGGTGCGAATCACCCGACCATCGTGACGGCGGGCAATATGTTCCACAGCGCTGGAGGCATTAACGGGCACCACAATCGTGCCTCTAGGAGTTTGAGTGAGCATCATTTCTACCATCAGCGCCGTCAGCATTTCGCCGCGAATGGTGCTGCCGGCTTCATCCACCAAAATCAGTTGTTCGCCATTGGCATACACCTGCACCCCAAAATTCGCCTTCAGCGCTTCAACCACGTGCCCCAACTGGCTGAGTAAAGTTTCGCGATTGGAGTTGGTGGGTGCAACTTGGCTAAGGCTGGCGTTTAGCACCACGGCATCGCAGCCGAATTTGGCGAGAATTTGGGGCAGCACGGCTCCCGATACAGCATAGACATAATCAATCACCACCTTGGAACTACTGTGGCGTATGGCTTCCACGTTGAGGTGTCGCTCAAAACTGATGCTGTAGATGTCTAGCATTTGATTGGCATAGGCGACGTTGCCAATTTCGTGCATTTGGGCACGGCGAAAGTCTTCTTTAAAATATGCGCCTTCAATTTTCTTTTCGCGCGATTTAGAGATGTTGATGCCTTTGTGGTCAAAGAATTCGATCAGAATGTGGTCGGGGCGTTCAGGATGAACCCGGACATGAATGCCACCCGCGATCGCGATCGTCGGCACAATCGATCGCGCGACCGGAATTGCCGTCGCTTCCAGGTTTTGGATATTCACCCCAACCGACATCAACCCCGCAATGAGCGATCGCGACACCATCCGCGAAATCGTGCGCTGATCGCGGGAAACCGTAACGTGTGAACCAGATTTGAGCGTAGACCCATAGGCAGCCCCCAGTTTGACCGCAAATTCGGGCGTAATGTCGATATTTGCCAGCCCAGATACGCCCCGCTGACCAAACAAATTGCGGTAGGCAGTCTGTCCCCAAATCAGGTTGATGTTGAGAATAGCACCGGGTTCCACCTTTTTGCTGGGCCATACTCGCACACCGGGGCTGACCTGCGCTTCTTCGCCAATCCCGGAAAGTGCTCCAACGACAGCACCTTCTAGCACATGGGCACGGCGATCGACCCGCGTACCTCGCGCAATCACACAGGCTCTTAAATGAGCTTCTTCGCCAATGATTGCTCCGTTCCATATAATCGGGCGCTTCAGATTCGCCTCTGCCCCCACGGTCACGTTATCGCCAATCACCGTGCCCCCTTCAATCAGCACTCGCGCCCCAATCCGACAATTGCTACCAATCATGGCGGGCGCTTCAATTTGCACAGTCGGGTCAAGGTAGGTGTTTTGCCCAATCCAAACACCGGGCATCCGCTCGTCATAGGCAAAATCGAGCTTAACTTTGCGAAACAAGCTGTCGTACTGGGCTTCGCGATAGACATCCAAATGACCGACATCGCACCAATAGCCGTCGGCAATATAGCCAAACATCGGCTCCCCTTCCGCCAACAGACGCGGAAACAGATCTTTGGAAAAATCACTTTCCTGATTTTCGGGCAGGTATTTCAGCACCTCTGGCTCCAAGATGTAGATACCCGTATTGACTGTATCGGAAAAAATTTCACTGCTAGACGGCTTTTCTAAAAAGCGAGAAATGCGGTAGTTTTCATCGGTGATTACCACGCCAAATTCTAGCGGATTAGGAACGCGGGTCAAAATCAGGGTGGCTTTGGAGCGATGCGCTTGATGAAAGGCGATCGCGTCCTTCAAGTCAAAATCGGTGATACTATCGCCACTGATCACCAAAAAAGTGTCGTCCAATAGTTCCGCAATATTTTTAACGCAGCCTGCCGTTCCCAAGGGTTGATCTTCTTCGACTGCGTAGGTCATTTGCACACCAAAGTCGCTGCCGTCTTGAAAATAGTCCCGCATCACGTCGGGCAAATAGTGCAGCGTGGCGATAATTTCATCAATGCCGTGGCGCTTCAGCAGATTAATGATGTGTTCGGCGATCGGGCGGTTGAGAATCGGAACCATCGGCTTCGGAAGGTCACAAGTCAGCGGTCTTAGTCGGGTTCCCGATCCTCCTGCCATCAAAACTGCTCGCATACGCCCTCGGTTAGTGTTGTATTAAGTGAAAAACTTTAAATGAAAAAACTTAACTCTCGAAGGGTAGAGTTTTCTATAGTTTTGTAGCGTGATGCCTTCAAGGTATCCTCCGGAGGAAAGGAATGCTACTTAAACTAGAACATCGTAAAACCTTGTTACATCGATGCTATTGGACATCTTGATTTCTGTAAGTAGGATAAAACAGAGTAGTAAGCCTAACTAGCAAATTTAAAGGGTTCGTTCAGCTATGGAAGTTATTGGTGTTGTTGCGTCCGTCGTCTATGTGGGCGGAATTTGGAAGTTTTGGACGGGATTTAATCGAACAAATTTCAGCCAAGGTCGGTGGTATTTAGCGCCCCTGTGGCCCGTATTGATTTTCAACAAACCCTATCGCCAAAATTTTAATAAAGCCTTGAAAGGCTAAAGGATTGGATGTCTAATAAAAAGATGTCTAATAAAAACAAGCGTCTTTCGTCTCAAGCAGATTTTAGTGATGGGTTTGAAGTGTTACGCGATCGCCCAATCGATTGGGAAAGCCACATCGCCGCGATCGCGTGTCGCTTTAACCAAGAATATCAGGGCACAGCGGTTGATTTGCCCGATGAAGTCAAGGCAATGCCGATTTATCAAGAGCGGCTCTCTGGATTGCTGCAAACCAAACTAACTTCCCCTTTTTGGCAACTGGCTAAGCCCAAAAAAAACCAGCGATGTCTAGATATTGGCTGTGGAGTCAGCTTTTTGATTTATCCGTGGCGTGAGTGGGATGCGGTTTTCTATGGTCTAGAAGTCAGCACCGCCGCGCGCGAGGTGCTAAATGCACGCGGACCGCAATTGAACTCCAAACTGTTTAAAGGGGTCGAACTGGCTCCCGCCCATCAAATGCCCTATGAAGCGAACCAGTTTGACTTGGCGATCGCCACGGGAGTTAGCGCCTACTATCCGCCAGCCTACTGGGAATTAGCGCTGGCGGAAGCCAAGCGGGTTTTGAAACCGGGCAGTTCCTTTGTGTTTGATGTGGTCGATCCAGATATGCCTTTGGCAGAAAACTGGGCAATCTTGGAAACTTACCTGGGCAGCGAGGTCTTTCTGGAACCCTTGGAAAGCTGGAAAAAGCTCGTTCAAGATGGTGGCGGCAAGATCGTCAAAACCCTGCCTGGAGAAATCTTTCAGCTTTGGAAGATTAGTTTTTGAAGGGCGAGCAAGGGGAATGTTTATTTATCATCGGACGGTGCGGTTTCAAGACACGGATGCGGCGGGCGTGATGTATTTTGCTAATGGGTTAGCGATCGCTCACGAAGCCTATGAAGCCTCATTGCAAGCGACCGCAATTGATTTAAAGGCGTTCTTTAAAGGACTCTGGGGGGCGGTGCCGATTGTTCATGCCAGCGTAGATTTTTTGCGCCCGATCGCGGTGGGCGATCGCCTAGAAATTCATCTTACGCCTCATCAGACCCGCTCCACCGAGTTTGAAATTCACTACCAGATTTATTTAGAAGCGGCTCTAAGCAAGCCTGTGATCCAAGCCCTGACTCGCCATGTTTGTATTGATGTCAAAACTCGCGATCGTCAGGAATTACCGCCCCTGTTGCTGACTTGGCTAAATCAGTGGGCACCCGCCGCCGCAGTTCTTGCCGATTAAGTTTGCCCTGAGCATTGCGGGGCAGTTGGTCTACAGCCACCCAGTGTTTGGGTCGCTTGAATTTGCTTAAACGACTTTCCAAGGCGGCTTTGAGCGTTATCACCGTCAGGTTAATATCGATTGGCACATAGACAGCGACGATCGCTTCTCCCCAGTGGCGATCGCTCACGCCAATCACGCCCACATCTTGCACCCAGCCTGTTGCTAAAATCGCCGCCTCCACCTCCGCCGGAAACACATTTTCCCCGCCGGTGATGATTTTGTCACTTTGTCGCCCGACGATATGCAAGAATCCGCGTTCATCCAGCCAGCCGATATCGTCTGTGGCAAAGGCGCTATCGTTAAACAATTTTGGATAGTAGCCCAGCGCTAGTGAGGCAGACGCGATCGTGACTCCGCCCGTTTGATTCCCCGCTAGCACTCTCCCCGTCGTAAGTTTGCGAATTGTGATGTGAGCATGGGGCAAGGGTTGACCACAGCCCGTTATGCCCTGCAAAAAATCCATTGGCTTCAGCGTTGCCACCTGGGATGCTGTTTCCGTCATGCCATAGGTGGGCGCAAGCGGGATATTCAGCCTGCGAGCCTGCTCTAGCAACGCTGCCCCAGCAGGCGCACCACCCAGCAGAATCGTTTTGAAGTGAGCCAGAAGGGGAGAACCCAGCAGTCGCTGAAGTTGCGTTGGCACGAGGGATAGAAAGCAGTCAGCAGGGTCAAAGGGGAGGGGAGATGACTCTAGGGTTTTATCCGATATAAGAGCTAGTTTGCCGCCAGACGTGAGCGATCGCAAAAACTGCATCAATCCGCTGACGTGATACAAGGGCAAAACACAGCAGGAATGAATTTGCTCTACGCCAAAGTATTGCTGAAAGCCTATGACGGAAGCCATGAGAGTATCCCAGGTGTGCATCGCAAAGCGAATGGTGCCGGAGGAACCGCCAGTGGGGATGCAAATGAGTGGGGGGTTGTGGTCAAGGATGGCGGGTCGGGTATCAGGGCTTGATAGAGCCACAACACGAGGAGAAAGAGTGCTTTTTTCGTAGATGAGGGTGGGTTGAACTAGGGCAAAGACTTGTGCCCATTCGGGGTCTGTCCAAGTGGGGTTGCAGAGAAATAGATGGCAGTCTGTGGCGCAGGCGGCAATGAATTTTGCCAGAAAATGGAGCGGGTCTGATTCTGCCAGCAAAATAACGGGAGAACGAGGCGATCTCGCTTTCTCTAGGTTTAATTGCGCGATCGACTGGTTTGCCAACTCAAAAAAAGCGCGGCTCTTGTGCCCAATCCACCAGTCTTCCTCTGCTCGTTCCTGCACAGACTCCCACGCCGCTTTCATTTTCTGCTCCCATTTTCTAAAGCCTCTAATACGGAATTGCGGAAGGCAGTATTTTTTAGCCGGACTAAATTGCTTGAATCCAATCAAAGCCAACCTTGCCTTGCACTATCGCAGGATGCTGCATCAACCATTGGCATCGCTTGACTAAGACATCCTCTAAAGCATC
>JBGSWI010000088.1:0-16425 GCA_041752515.1 Leptolyngbyaceae cyanobacterium
TCAATGGCGTAGCTTTCCAACCGTAGCAGACTGGTACTGGGCAACAGCGCTTGAAGGAATTCCATCGGCAGATCACTGAAAGGGGTGATCTATAGTTTCCTCCCTCCTTCTCGGCTTCACCAAAAGCTCGGAAGAACCATACATTGCTAGGTAACGCCATGTCGCAATTTATCGAGACCATTGAGCAGCAATTCGAGACCAAACTCAAAGTCATGAATACCGTCGTAGTGTTTGCTGATAACGTGACGTGCGAGTTGATTGAAGTAAGGGTATTGGTCAGCGGGGATTTGTGAAAGGTAGTTCTCCGCTGCTTCGGAATATTCCGCTGCCTCAAACGGAAAATTCAGTTCTTGGAGCGTGAATCCATAAATGTGGCTGTCGATCGCATTCCATGCATGATCTGCCATCTCCATGGAAAAACCAGCTTCACGCAGACATCCCAGCGTTGCATTGATGTAGCGCAACATTGCTGACCCGATGTTAACCCGTGACATTAGCGCCATCGTCGCCCACGGATGACGCAACAACACCTCATGAGCCGCGATCGCCCGTCGCCGCATTGCTGTTTTCCAGTCCGTTTCCAGGCTAGGCACCTCAATCTCACCCACCACAATATCAACAATGCCGCATAGCACATCATCTTTATTGGTGACGTGGTTATACAGTGACATTGCCTTTACGCCCAATTTCTCAGCCAGCTTCCGCATGGAGAGTGACTCAATACCGCCCTCGTCAGCTAGGTGGAGAGCCGTGTGCAGCAACAGTTCCCGACTTAACGGGGCTGGGGGAGACGTATCAAAATTGCTCGTTTTAGCCATTTAACCAATCTCGCTATCAATTCTTAAAGTACAAAGGAAGTCATTCGTGGGGGATTAGATTGCTTTTCATCTTGACAAACTTACGGCGTAAGTTAAGCTTACAGTGTAAGTCCATCGAGTGAAAACTGGCTCACTCCTGAGTCAATGTCCCCATTGGAGAGAAGGTCATGAAAACATCGAATGCCCTCACCGCTGTTCCAGAAGATCGCAACAGGAATGACAAAATGAGAGCGATCGTTCAGACCGAATATGGTTCAGCCGATGTGTTGAGTTTGGAGGAGGTTGATAAGCCCGTCATGCCAGACAATGGCGTGTTGGTTAGGGTTCATGCTGCCTCCGTCAATGCGGGTGACTGGCATCTGATGCGAGGGACCCCATTCATCAGCCGCCTCATGTTTGGCGGTTTACTCAAGCCGAAAATCAAGATCCTTGGCTTTGATGTCGCCGGACGGGTTGAAGCGGTTGGTAAAAATGTCACGCAGTTTAAGCCTGGTGATGAGGTCTTTGGAGATCTGTCGGAGTGTGGGTTTGGTGCGTTTGCCGAGTACGTGTGTGCGACCGAAGCAGCGTTGGTGTTGAAGCCGATCGCCACAACCTTTGAAGATGCCGCAACGGTTCCTGGAGCCGCCCTTACCGCTTTGCAGGGACTCCGGGATGTGGGTCAGATTCAGTTAGGGCAGAAGGTGTTGATCAATGGTGCGTCTGGCGGGGTGGGGTCGTTTGCGGTGCAGATTGCCAAGGCGTTTGGCGCTGAGGTAACCGCCGTATGTAGTACGAAAAAAATGGATAGGGTGCGATCGCTCGGCGCAGACCACATCATTGACTACACTCAAACTGATGTAACTCAACATGGGCAGCGTTATGACTTGATCTTTGATGCAGCCGCCTACCGTTCAGTTTTCGACTATTTGCCAGCATTAACGACCCAGGGAACCTACGTGTTGGTTGGCGGATCTATTCCTCGACTGTTCCTGGTAATGATTTTCGGATCGTGGATTTCGAGAATCAGTCGCCGCCGAGTGAAATGCCTAGTTGTAAAACCCAATCAAACGGATCTGCTCACGCTGAGGGAGTTGATGGTAGCAGGCAAGATCACCCCGTTGATTGACCAGTGTTACAGTCTGAGTGAAGTTCACACCGCAATTCGCCACCTTGAGCAGCGGCAAGTGGTGGGGAAAGTCGCCATTCGTGTTTAATACGCGGCTAGGATGATCACAGTTCTTTAAACCGCAGCAAAGCGGATTTTGAGGTAGTCTTCTTCCATTCTGGCTCCAGAGGGCTGGAGCGCTGCTAGGGCTTGAGGCAAAAGGAATGCGCTGTCCGTTGGCGAAGCTCACGCGGCGCGATCGCGGAGGGCAAAAATGCCAAAGATACCGATTTATTCGATCGCCACGGGGGCAATCTCATCCGCAGGCTCAAATCCAAACACCTTGGCGTAAAAATAGAATTCACCATCCATCGTGCGTTTGATGTTTTCAGCTTTACGGAAACCGTGCTGCTCTCCTTGATATAAAACGTAAGCAACAGGCACGCCCTTCGATTTGAGGGCTGCGACCATCATTTCCGCCTGGTTAGGCGGCACAATTTTATCTTCATCACCCTGAAAGAAAATTACCGGGCAGTTAAGCTGTTCAGCCGAGTGAATCGGCGATCGCTGAATATATAGATCTTTTTGCTCTGGATAGGCTCCAATCAAGCTATCCAGATACCGTGATTCAAACTTGTGTGTGTCGGTTGCCAGCGCTTCCAAGTCGCTCACGCCATAATAACTGGCACCCGCTTTGAATACATCTCGAAAGGTGAGGGCGCAGAGAGTTGTGTAGCCGCCCGCACTGCCGCCATCGATCACCAGGCGATCACCATCGACCTCCCCCTGTGCTGCCAAGTGTTTGGCTCCATTGGCGCAATCATCCACATCCACAATGCCCCATTGCCCGTTCAAGCGCTCCCGATAGGCGCGCCCATAGCCTGTGCTGCCGCCGTAATTGACATCTAGCACCGCAAAGCCACGACTGGTCCAATACTGAATTCGCAGGCTGAGCATGGTGGAGGTGGCAGAAGTCGGTCCGCCGTGGCTTTTAACTAGCAATGGCGGACGCTCACTTTCTGGCGCAGCAAAGTCTTGGTTGTGGGGCGGATAGTAAAAGCCATAAGCCTCCAGTCCGTTTTCGGTGGGAAAGGCGATCGCGCGAGGCACGGATAGATACCCCGGATCAATCTGCAAATCGCTGGTCTTTTGCAGCACTTCAAGCTGACGAGTTGCCAAATCTAGCTGCACAATCACGCCCGATTGAGTTGCCGATCCTGCTTTGAATACTACCTTTCCAGGGGCGGCGTGAATGCTGCCCATTTCGGAATAGGGCGTTTCAATTAGCTCCAGCGCTTTGGTCTGTAGGTTTAAGCTAGCCAGATAGGAAGCGCCATCCTGGGTATAAGTACAAATAATCTGATCTGCCGACTCAAACCCATAAGTAGACATCCCAAAGACCCATTGAGGTAAGCCAAATTCGGCTTCCAGGGGACACAGCGCCTCGATCGCCCCTTGCCAGCGATATAGATTCCACCAGCCTGTGCGATCGCTAACAAAATATAGCACCCCATCCGGCGACCATTGGGGCTGAAAAATCGACTCGGTTAAGCCACCTGCAATTTTTTGGCATTCGGTCAGGGTGCCGTCAGCGTCGAGGGTGCCCAGCCAAAGCTCTGTGCCGTCCCAAGGCATATTAGGATGATTCCAGCTAATCCATGCCAGGTGCAAACCGTCGGAGCTAAGGCAAGGCGAGGCATAAAAATCTTTGTCTGAGGCGAGAATCTGCTGATCTCCTTTGCCATCTAAACGAAAACTGGCGATCGCATTCACCGCTTCACCTTCGCCATTTTCATCGCCCGTATGATCTTCTCGCACACAAATCATCCGGTGACGCTGAACATCGATCACGCCATCCGCATAGCGCCACGGCTGTTCTGGGGTTACGGCAATCGGTTCACCACCGGGAAGCTTGCGATACAAGCGCTGGTCGGCAAAGTTGGAAAAATAGACCGCGCCTTGATGCACTAAAAAGGCACCCCCCCCATATTCATGTACCCGCGATCGCACATTGAAAGGGGCGGACGTGACATCCGAAACTTGCCCTGCCGCAGTCCGGCGCACTACCACACTACGTCCGGCATCCGTGGGTCGTTGTTCTGTCCAGTACACTTCGCCGCGATCGAGGCGAATTTCACCCAGCCCAATCGTTCCTGCCACAATTAGATCTGAGGTGATGGGCGATTTCCAGGAGCCGTAAGGGGCAATAAGCGGAGCAGTCATGATCAGTTACCGTGCGTCAATAGTCACCCTTGAGGATAGAGGGTTTTAGTGTTCGTTGCTAGTCAATTGTTAGGTTTGAGTGCCGGGGGGATGGATCGAGGGGTGGATTTACTGATTTGGCACTTATTCATCCACCCTTGACCCATCTACGCTGGATTAACCAAATCGTCCGCTGACATAATCTTGCGTTTTCTGATCAACCGGTTTGTTGAACAGCAGGTTCGTTTCGTTAAACTCCACCATTTCACCGAGATACATAAATGCCGTATAGTCTGAAACCCTGGCTGCTTGCTGCATACTGTGGGTCACAATCAGAATTGTCACTTGCTGTTTCAATTCGTTGATCAGTTCTTCAATGCTGGCAGTGGCGATCGGGTCGAGGGCAGACGTTGGCTCATCGAATAACACGATATTCGGTTCGGTTGCGATCGCACGCGCAATACATAAACGCTGCTGCTGCCCCCCCGACAAATTATAAGCAGGCTCTTTCAACCGATCTTTCGCCTCATTCCATAAAGCCGCGCCCTGCAATGCCTTCTCTACCTTTTCGTCAATCAATCTTTTCTCGGTAATGCCTTGCACTCTTAAACCATAGGCAACGTTTTCATAGATCGATTTAGGAAACGGGTTAGGGCGCTGGAACACCATGCTGACTCGCATCCGAACTTCGATCGGGTCAATTTGCTTTTCTAGAATGTTGATCCCATCCAGCAAAATCTCGCCATCATAGCGATTGCCGGGATATAAATCATGCATTCGGTTAAAACAACGCAAAAGGGTAGTCTTACCGCAACCAGAAGGACCAATTAAAGCCGTCACCTTTCGATCCCAAACGACCATGCTGACACTTTTGAGCGCTTTAGCTGAACCATAGTAAAAGTCGAGGTTTTTCACCTCCGCCTTCCGCTCCATCACCGACGAGTTGACCACACGTGTATCTACCATTTGACTCCCTTCCGAAGACGATAACGTAAGTAAATTGCAACAGCATTCAGCGTCAGAGTCAAAAGAATGAGAACAACACCCGCAGCAGCGGCATTCACTTGGAACTCTGGCTGAGGTCGAGAAACCCAATTAAACATTTGAATGGGCAAAACCGTAAAGGGAGCCTTCAGCCATTCAAACGAAATAAACGGAAACTGAGATTGGATCGGAGAGGGAGGTAAAAATGCAATGTAGGTCAATGCTCCGATTGTGATCAGGGGAGCCGTTTCACCGATCGCCCGCGACAAACCAATAATAATCCCCGTGAGAATACTGCCTGAGGAATAAGGCAAAATGTGATCCCAAATCATTTGCCACCGACTGGCTCCTAGGGCGTAGGCAGCTTCTCTCAAACTGCTCGGAATCGCCCGTAATGCTTCCCGCGTCGTGACAATCACAATCGGCAAGATCAATAAAGCCAGGGTTAAGCCTGCCGTCAAAATACTCTGACCTAAATTGAGTACCGTACTGAAAAGCCCTAAGGCGAGCAGTCCATAGACGATAGAGGGAACTCCCGCCAGATTGGTGACGTTAATTTCGATTAAGGCTGCCAGCCAGTTTTTTGGCGAATATTCTTCTAGATATATGCCAGCAGCAACACCCAAAGGAACCGCAAGAAACATCGTCGTTAGCATAACCAGCAATGAGCCAACCCACGCGGATAAAATGCCCGCTTCATTAAAATCGCTGCTCGGAAACGACGTGAAAAACTTCCAGTTCAGCCGGGGTAGCCCCTGAACAAATAGTTGGGCAACCAATGCTATTAGGATCAGAGTGGCGATCGAAATGACTAATAAGCCAAGCCCACTAAATAGCTTACTGATTAATTCACGCCGCGCCACCGATGCCCGAATCTGCTGTAAATAATTACTCTGAGAATTGCTCTGAGAAAGTTCTGCCTGTGCCATGTTAATAGGTCTCTCGGAAGCGTTTAGTCAAAAAGTAGCCAATAATGTTGAAAACCAGAGTGACCAGCACTAACACTAGCCCAGCCGCAAAAATAGTTTGGTATTCCAAGGTGCCATGAGGCAAATCACCTAAACTCACTTGAACGATGAAAGCCGTGATGGTAGCGGCTGACTCTAGTGGGTTGAAGGTAAACGTCGGCTGCAAACCCGCCGCGATCGCCACAATCATTGTCTCACCTACCGCACGGGAGATACCCAGAATAAATGCCGCGATCACCCCAGAAGCGGCTGCCGGGAGCACCACCTTTAATGCGGTCTGTAGGCGGGTTGCCCCGGTTGCATAGGAGCCTTCCTTGAGATTAATCGGCACCGATCGCATCGCATCTTCACTAATCGAGCTAATCAGTGGCGTAATCATCAGCCCCATCACCAGCCCTGCCCCCAGCATATTAAACCCAGCTAGCTCAGCCGGAAAAATGTCAGGAAAAACGTTAGATAGAGGAGTACCCACAAATTGGTATAGCCATTGCAAAGCCGGAATAACGGTTAGTAAAGCAAAGTATCCGTAGACTACCGTTGGAATCCCGGCAAGCAGTTCCAAAATCGGCTTAACCACTTCACGAACACTAGGAGCCGCAAACTCACTTAAATAAATGGCTGAAATTAGCCCCATCGGTAGGGCAACGACCAAGGCAACCGCAGTGGTAGTTAACGTGCCTGATACAAGCGGCAGAATTCCATAGCCCGGTGGGTCAAACAAGGGCGACCAGTCTTGACTGGTTAAAAACTCAACCAGCGAGACTTCTTGGAAAAACAAAACTGATTCACTAATGAGGACGTACATAATGGCAACCATTGTCGCCACGCAGGAAAAAGCAGCTAGGAATAAAATAAACTCGATAACACGCTCTTTCAGTTCACGGGCTTTCTTCTTTTGAGTAAATTGAAGATCCTTGCCAGAAGGTTTTAGAGGCTGAGCAGTCATGATTATATTTGCCAAAAAAGTGGAAAGTCAGCAAAAAGTATGCTGACTCTTGGGGCGATCGCGGTACTCAAACAAAAAGGGCGCACCTAAGTGCGCCCTTTAACTAAAAAGCTGATTACTCTTTCAACTCACGGGTTAGTAGCTCATCGACCTTCAGACCTACCGCTTCCTCTCCACCAAAGATGGTGCCAGTTTTACCCGCGCTAAACCGCTTCATGATCACGGGGTAAGCCTTAGCTGGCAGACCAACATAGCCTACGGAATCAGCAGTTTTGCCAGCGTTCTTGATGTAATAATCAACAAACTTCTTGACTTCTGGCTTCTTGGCAGAATTGGTGCTGACATAGATGAAAAGAGGACGAGACAACGGCGTGTATCGACCATTTTCTACGGTTTGCTCAGAAGGCATCACACCATTCACAGTAACGGCTTTGACGCGATTCTTGTTCGCTTTGTAGTAGGCATACCCAAAGTAGCCCAACGCACCCTTATCTTTAGACACACCTTGAACCAGCACGTTGTCATCTTCGCTAGCGGTGAAGTCTTTACGAATTGACTTAGACTTACCATTGATCGCTTCAGTGAAGTAGTCAAAGGTGCCGGAATCTGCGCCAGGTCCATATAACTTCAAGGGGACATTAGGAAATCCAGCCCGGACATCCTTCCAGTTCTTGATGGTGCTGCTAGGCTCCCAAATTTTCTTCAGTTCAGCCGTGGTTAGGTTCTTTGCCCAGGTATTACCAGGGTTGACCACGACAGTCAGTGCGTCAAAAGCCACAGGTAATTCAACGTATTTAATACCTTTAGCAGAGCAGGCAGCCATTTCCTTCTTCAAAATGGGGCGAGATGCATTGGAAATATCCGTGTCTCCAGCGCAAAACTTCTTGAAACCACCACCAGTACCAGCAATGCCCACCGTTACGTTGGCACCACCTGCTTTCTTGGAAGATTCTGCAATTTTCTCGGTAATGGGGAAGACAGTGCTAGAGCCATCAACCTTGACGACGGCACCCTGAGAATTTACAGCGTTTACAGATAGACCGATCACTGTTGCTGTTGCAGCCGCTGCGCTCACGATCGCCGTGAAGCGGTTAGGCACGAGCTTCACTTTGTCAAACACCATATGTATGCTCCAGAAAGTTGAGTGTTCAGTAAGAAATACCAATCTCACGATACTTTATTAGGGTTAAGAGCGCGTGATTGAAAGCGGCATTCTGGTTATCAAAAGATTAAGCTTAGCCAGCAGAATTTCAATGTGCCTTTTTCTAAGCGGAAAGACGCATTCAGGAGCAAGAGTCAGATTCACCAGACTACTCTGTTGTAAAAGACCGCTCTGTTGTGATTTGATTCGTAGAGTTTGCGATTCGATTCAGAGAGTTAACATAATAATCTGAATGACATTCTAGACTAGGAAACGAGATTACGCCTCTGACCTAAGACTCACTAACAGATTTTGTAGCACTCTATTTTCATGGATAGCCCTGAGGCAACGATTTATTGTCCGAATACCCTGTGTCAGGCTCCTAACGTTGAGCGCGATCGCTATTGCTTACAGTGTGGAACTTTTCTGCCGAAGCATTACTTATGGGCGATCGCTCAGCGATCGCGGTTGTATTCGCCCAATGAAATGCTTTCAGACCGCTACTTATGCAAACAAGGGCAGACCTTTATTGACACGAAGCCGGGGTTATTGCCAGAGTCTTTGGAAGAGTTACCCCCCAACTGGGTGGGCTACCAGCGGTTAGTGTCGCATTGGCTCCACGTGCCGCAGATTTATGCGTTGTTGCCCGACCCTCAACTGCCCAGTTCGGCGATTGCGCTGCTAGAGAATGCTCCAATTTATGGGGCTGATATTCATGCTGGAACGGGGCACGCTGGAACGTTGATGCCAGGGTTGAAATCGGTTTGGAGAGAGGCTAGTGCCTTACAGCAGCTTCACTGGCTCTGGCAAATGGCGCAACTATGGGAGCCGCTGAATCAGGAAGGCGTAGCGGCTAGCGTGTTATCGGCGGAAAATTTGCACGTAGAAGGATCATTAGTTCGCTTGCTCAGTTTAGTGGGTGATTATCAACCGTTATCGGGCAGTTTGATAGATTTAGGTCTCTGTTGGCAGCAATGGCAACCCACCGCGCAAAGTGCGATCGCGCCCTTTTTTAATTCAATCTGCAACCAACTGCGGCAAGGGCAAATTGACAGCAGCGAACTGTTAATTAGAGCGTTGGATCGGGCGATCGCGGTATGCAGTCAGGCGCAATCTCGTGTGTTGGAATTTGCCACCTTAACCGACCAAGGACCGACCCGCCAGCGAAATGAAGATGCCTGCTACCCTGCTAGCGGCACGACCCAATCCGTCATGCTGACTCCCGCCGATCAAACCAATCCAACGGCGCTCGTGGTGGTGTGCGACGGGATCGGCGGGCATGAAGGTGGAAACATTGCCTCAAATCTAGCGATCGCCATCGTGCAGCAGCGCTTGCAAACCGCCTTGCAATCCCCGACTTCTAGAGATCCCCACGCCTTGACGCTGGAATTAAAACGCACCGCGATCGCCGCAAATGACACCATCGTGCAGCGAAACGACACCGAACATCGCCAAGACCGTCAGCGCATGGGCACAACATTGGTTATGGCAGTGGGGCAAAGCCATGAGCTATACCTAACCCATGTCGGAGATAGTCGCGCTTACCGTATCACTCGCATCGGGTGCCACCAAGTCACCTTAGACGATGACTTGGCATCACGGGAAGTGCGGATGGGCTATGGGTTGTATCGAGATGCGCTGCGACAGCCCAGTGCGGGGTCTTTAGTGCAAGCGCTAGGAATGAATGCATCCATGCTCCATCCCACGGTGCAGCGCTTCATTTTGGATGAAGAGTGCTTGTTTTTGCTGTGTTCAGATGGGTTAAGCGACAACGACTTGATTGAAGAATACTGGCAAACCGTTTTGGTGCCAGTGCTGGAGGGCACGCTAGAAATATCAACGGCGGTGCGGCAGTTAGTGGCGATCGCCAACCAGCAAAACGGGCACGATAACGTCACCATTGGGCTACTTCACTGTCGCGTCAATCCAGCGTCTTCAGCAGATGTGGCTGAGCTTCAACTGGCGGAATCCTTGGCAACAGTAGCAGTAATGCCCGTGGAAATTGCTCCGCAAATCTCAGCCACAGCCGATCTAGCTCACCCTACCCAATCGTTTGCGGCAAATCCTTCTACCCTCAAAACGCAGCTTAAAAGCCAGCCGCGAATGGATAAGTCTGCGATCGCGCGATCGCGCCCCCGTCTACTTCTTGGGCTATTGAGCTTCCTCACCCTATTAGGAGTCATCGGGTTGATGCTAGTCTGGCTATTTCCTAACCTGGGTATTCGGTTATTTCCAGCCATAGAAAGCACCGCTGTTCCTGAAAGTCCTGCTCCCAAAGCATCGGGGTTGGCTTCTCCTAGCCCTGCTGTTGCCCCCTCTTCATTTTTAACAATTCAATCGCAGGTGTTAGTAAATCGGGCTGCGGTTGACGGAACGGGGCAAACTCCCATGTTGCTCCAGTCTCCGCTTCCTGGCATCCAATCCAATCCGCCTTTATCACGGATGATTACGATTCCAGTCGGTACGGTATTGGAAGTGGTTGCCGTGCAAGTGCAATTGGAGCGGCGTTGGCTAGAACTAAAGGTTTGTTCGCTGCCTACGGCGGTGAAGGCTACAGAGCGACTGAGTACAGATCGACTGAGTACAGATCGACTGAGTACTATTGGGCAACCGGGTGATACCGGATGGATTCAAGATGCCGCGATCGCGCCCTTGGTTACCTCCGACATCACCCCCACCTCCGCCCAACGGGGTGCCTGCGGTGCTAAACGTCAAACCGTGGCTCCATCCATAGAAACTAATTGAGGACTGCAATTTCTTTCCAAACACCGACTAGACTGATAGAACGATAAATAATTGCAAAAGATCCTAAAAAAGACATTTATTTTAGATTGGGCTACATTGCTTACGAATGCCGTTACCTGAAAGCCCCTATTTGAGTTTGGCAGTGACCCCGTTACAGATTGCTGGCGCGGCTCATTTCGCAATTCACGTGACCAAAGCTCCTTATCCGGGTGGGCTTGCTCTACATAATTGCATTTGGACCCATTCCCTCAGTCAGTTGTGGCAACTGTGGCAAGAAATGTTTTTCACTCACCCGCTGCCCCCTTACCCGCTTGAGCAGGCGACCTTACCCGATATTTCCTCAGATTCCAACCAGCCAGGCGGGATGTCGGCGCGCCTCATGCAAACTTTGGGTGTGAGTTTGTGGCAGTGGGTGTTTGATGGCTCAATTATGGTGAGCATTAATCAAAGTCGTGGCATTGCGATCGGGCAAGGAAACCCCCTCCGATTGCAGATTGAAATTCGCGATCCGGTGCTAATTGCTTTGCCCTGGGAAATTATGCAAGAGGCTCCGGGCACTCCCGCTATTTCTTTAAGCCCACACATTTTGTTTAGTCGCACCACCAGCGATGTTTCGGCATTACCAGCCGCTCGCCCAGAAACCGCACTTAAAATTCTGCTCGTTCAAGGACAAGCCGCCGATGTCAGCGGCATCGGGCTAACCAACGATGCCCTGCCTATGCTGAAACTGGAGCAAGAAGCAGATATGCTGGCACAAGTGCTAAAAACCTCTGGCAACTCAGGCATTGGCGGTTCTAAAGAAATTCCTTGTGAAGTTCGCACGCTAGTTCAACCGACTCCGCTTGAACTAATTCAGGCGCTTGAAACCCGCCATTACAATGTTTTGTTTTACGCAGGGCATGGAATGCCGGGTCCCGACGGCGGCGTATTATTTGTTCGTCCAGATATGCCCTTAAATGGCACAGAGCTAGCTCAAGTATTAACGCGGTGTCAGGTCAAACTGGCGGTATTCAACGCCTGTTGGGGTGCCCAATCCGACCATTACGATCGCACCGATGACACAATGCCAGGAGGAAAAGTATCTCAACCCATGCCCCGCAGCAGCCTTGCTGAAGTGCTAATTCACCATGGGGTGCCAGCCGTGTTGGGAATGCGTAACTCGATCACCGATCAAGAGGCGCTCAGTTTTATCCAGGAACTAGCAAAAGCATTAGCAGAGCGAAAGCCGATTGATCAGGCAGTGGCGATCGCCCGTCAACACTTGCTAGCGGTCTATAAATTTAATCAGCAAGCGTGGACGTTGCCCGTGCTTTATATGCATCCTGAGTTTGATGGAGAACTGCTGACCCCGATCGCCGCCATTCCCCCCGGACATACTCAAATTGGCGCAGAATCATCCACCTCCATCGCCTGTTTGCGATCGCTGCGAGATAATCGGGTCTGGCAAATTCGGGGTGGATACATGACCATCGGCAGAAGCACAGACAATGATCTGATTTTGCGAGAAGATGAGGCAGGTGCTTCCCGTGAGCACGCCATGATCCTCCGCCGAGAAAGCCAGGACAAACTTGATGATGCCACCTACTTTCTGAGAGACGTGTCTCGCTTTGGCACTTGGGTTTCCTCAGATGATAAACGATGGCAACGAGTGCACCAGCAAGAAGTCATTCTCATGCCAGGAAGCCAAATAAAATTTGGTAGCGCTCAAAATAATCCCCTAGAGTTTACGCTCCTCAGCACGCCTGAAACTCCGCAATCCAGCTAGTTAGAGATCTCTTGTGGTTAAAAAGAAACCGTCTAATCCTAATCCTACCGAGCGAATCATCTACCGTGAATTTGGTGGCTCCGAAAACCCAGAGGCTTTGCAGCGAGGTGTCCCGGATTTGCCTCCGAATCAACAAAGTCCACGGGTTGAAACCTCCAGCAAAGGTCGCAAAGGGAAAACCGTCACCATCATTCGTGGGTTTCAGGCAAGCCCAGAAACCCTAGCGACCTTGTTAAAACAACTCAAAAATCTGTGTGGCGCAGGCGGCACGCTTAAGGATAATGAACTTGAAATCCAAGGAGATCATCAACAAAAGCTTGTTCAACACTTACAGCAGCTTGGTTATAAAGCTAAAGCAAGCGGCGGATGAGGAAATGGCGAATGACGAATTTTGAGTACCGCACCTGACTAAGGACAACTATATTCTTTTCATCCATTGCCCTGCGCCCCGCGCCCCTTTTTTGCCACTCATAACTTTTTCTGGAGACATCTTTTGACCGACCCCATCACCCGCGTTCAGCCCCCTTTGGAGTTTCTGCCGCCTGCGTTCAATCCGCTGGTGCGGCGGGTGGTGAGTTGGGTATTTCCGTTCCTGATTCGCTCTCAAACTACGGTTCGTCAAATTGAAGCGGAAAACGTGGAGACGTTGGTTGATCTTTTTCGCCAGTTTCAGGATGGCAAAATTCGCTTTCTACTCGCTTTTCGCCATCCCAGTGCTACCGATCCTTATTGCGTTGGGCAGTTGATCTGGAGATTGGTGCCTCAAACTGCCAAACACCATAGAGTTTCGCTTAAGCACCCGGTGCATTCTCATTTTATGTACGATCGCGGCATTCCAATTTGGGCAGGTTCGTGGGCTACTTGGCTTTATCCACGGCTGGGCGGCATTCCTATTCGTCGCGGCAAGATTGACCTCATGGGGCTGAAAGCGGCTCGCGACATTTTCGCCAACGGAGAATTTCCTCTAGCGGCTGCGCCTGAAGGGGCGACCAATGGGCACAATGAGATTATCAGTCCGTTGGAGCCAGGAGTGAGCCAGCTTGGTTTTTGGGGTGTGGAAGATATGCTAAAAGCAGGGCGATCGGAGCAAGTTTTAATTTTACCGATTGGAATCGAATATCGATATATCACACCTCCTTGGGCAGCCCTGGAAAAAATTATTACTCAACTTGAAGTAGACACTGGCTTAGAAACTTTGGAGATCAGCCAAACTCAAAGATTGGATGAGTCTACGCTCTATAAGCGGCTCTATCGTTTGGGCGAACACCTGCTATCGGTGATGGAAGATTTTTATAAGCGCTTTTACCATAAAGTGTTGCCCATTGTTGACCCAAGCAGGACTGACTCGATCGCATTACCACTGTCACCCTATGATGCCTTCTCAGCCCGACTCAATGCGTTGTTAAATGCGGCACTCCAGGTTGCAGAAGATTATTTCAATCTGCAACCTAGAGGCAGTGTGATCGATCGCTGCCGCCGATTGGAGCAAGCGGGTTGGGATTGCATCTATCGAGAGGACATCAAGCTTGAAACAGCCTCACCGCTTGAAAAAGGGCTAGCCGATCGCGTGGCAGAAGAAGCGGATTTGCGCGTATGGCATATGCGCCTGGTGGAGAGTTTTGTGGCAGTTACGGGCAACTACGTCAACGAAAAACCAACCGTAGACCGCTTTGCCGAAACAACCCTGCTGGTTTGGGATATGGTTTGCCGAATTAAGGGCGGAAATCCGTTTGATCGACCGAAATTAGGGAGACAGAAAGCGTTTCTCAAAATTGGCGAACCCATTTCAGTCTCCGATCGCTGGCACGCTTATCAAGGGGGGCGAAAAAACGCAAAACAAGCCGTTATGGATTTGACCCAAGATTTGCAGACTGCCTTGGAAAGTATGCTGCCGAAACCATGAAGCCCTCACCCCAATCTAAAGGACTTCAATACTGAATGATCCGTCCTGAGGTCACAGCGCGAACAATATCGGGGGGCGATCGCACTAACAATCTGCCTTGATCATCAAACCCCACTGCTTGCCCTAAAATTGTTTCTCCATTGAGTTCTAAGGTAATGGGGCGATCGCGTAAGCCATCCCGTTGATGCACTTCAGGAAACAGAGGAAGAATTCCCAAAAATTGAGTTGAGTCATATTTTTGTGCAACCATATCTCGCACTTGCATTAGATAATGGCGCGATCGCTCCAGCAACGCAAACTCTGGTACTAGACCCGCGATTTCATGCAGACTAATCGCATTGCCAACCTGATCGGCAAACAACCCCGCTTGAACAAAGTCAACACAGCGGTTGATGCCAATGCCCACGACGACCCGTGTTTGTCCAGAACCCCTGCCAGAAGCTTCGCACAAAATTCCTGCCACTTTGCGCCCTGCCATCCACACATCATTAGACCATTTCAAGCGCAGTCTGCCGCGCTGATCGGGGAGCAAATCTTCGATCGCATAAATCACAGCTAGCCCAACGATCAAACTTAAACCTGATAACTGAGCCATGGGAAAATCGAGGACAAAACTTGCGGTTAATACACCCGGTGGCGAATGCCAAATCCGCCCATACTGTCCTCGTCCGGCGGTTTGATGGCGCGTAAAAACAACGCTTCCATGAGGTAAGCGATCGGCGTGCGCAGCTGCCCAAGTATTAGTACTAGGGCAACTGTCAACCCAATGCAGCCAATCAACCCAATGCAGCCAATCGGGTACATCCATTCGCTTAAGATCGCTATGAGTGGGAAAAGGAATTAAAGGTAGGCTGTACACGCAATTGAAGTCAGTGGAGGAGTGAAGAAACTTGTGAAATGAGTAACGGAAAACGAGTGTTGATTTTGGGTGGAACGGGCGATGCAACAGAGCTAGCTCTTAAAGCCGCTGACATCTCAGGCGTGGCAATCATGACCTCTTTGGCGGGTCGAACTCGTCAGCCTATTGTGCCATGTAAAGAGACGCGAATTGGTGGCTTTGGAGGAGTGTCTGGGTTAGTGAACTACCTCAAAGAACAGTGGATTGAGGTACTGATTGATGCGACCCATCCATTTGCATCTCAAATTTCGTTTAATGCCGCGATCGCCGCTACAGCGGTAAATATTCCTCATTTAATGGTGATTCGTCCGGCGTGGAAACGTGAGGCGGGAGATGATTGGATTGATGTAGAGAGTAATGCCAACGCCGCAACAGTTTTGCCAGGATTAGCCCAGCGGGTCTTTCTGACGATTGGTCGGCAAGAACTCGCTACCTTTGCTCATCTGAACATCTGGTTTCTGATGCGGATGATCGATCCACCCTTGCCAAATACTTTGGTGCCATCGGGCGAGTTGTTGCTCGATCGCGGACCTTTTTCCCTAGAAAATGAGCGATCGCTGTTGCAGCAGTATGAGATTGGGGCGATCGTCAGCAAGAATAGCGGCGGTCATGCAACTTACGCCAAAATCAGGGCTGCACGAGAACAAAGGATTCCCGTGGTGATGGTGCAACGCCCGCCCGTTCCAGCCGGAGAAAAAGTTGCGGATATAGAAAGCGCCCTTTTTTGGCTTCGAGATAAGGTGTAGCCACAGATGAATAGGTTAGGACGCAAAGATCCTTGAGAAATACGAAATAACGGACGGTTGTGGTCTTGACTTTTAGCTAGCTAACCTGATGTGCAACTAATTTGCCCTCATCCCAACCCTTCTCCCCAAGGAGAAGGGCTTTCGGACATTTCCGGTTCCCTCTCCAATCGGGAGAGGGCTAGGGTGAGGGCAGTCTTTGCGTTGTTTCAGGAAAGTCGCACA
>JBGSWI010000089.1:0-37295 GCA_041752515.1 Leptolyngbyaceae cyanobacterium
CACAGGCTGTTGAGCGATCGCGCCTAAACTGCGTCCCACGTCCTGCTGTTTCTGGAGCGAGATGGGCGGCAGATCGATCTGGCTTAAGATCAATAGGGTCAAAATTTGCAGCAGGGCGATCGCCACAAATCCGCCTGCAAACGTCACCGGTAGCCAATCTTTCGTCCAGATTGCCAAAGGAGATCCAATCAGTGCCGCGAGGATGCCCCCCACAATCACAAAAGAAATCGCTCGACTACGAAATTCTTCCGTTGCCACATCTGCTGCCGTGAAGCGGTAATAGCCGACAAAGCCGTTGAAGATGCCATAGAGCAAGGTTGCCCCGCTGAACAGAACAAAACTACCTGCAAAAATTGCATAGACTGCCAAACTTGCACCCATCAGCCCAACTACAACCCCAACCATAAAGCCGAGCTTGCGCCCCCACTGTTGCAACATGAATGCCGCCGGAATCGTGGTTAGCATGGTTGCCAATTGCAAAATCGCCAGCGGTAAAGTCGCGAGGGATTTATCGATTGCGAGGGATGAACCAATCAACGCTGCCGTAGTAAATAAGACGATGCTGCCCGTCATGGAGATCGCCTGACACAGGGCAAGGAGAATAACAGTTTTTTTGGCTTGGTTCACAGGTGACGCGGTCGCGAGTTAGCACGACGGACAAATATAGCAAGTGTAGTTAAGCAGGATGGTTTGGCTGTGGAGGATTCGCAATCGCGCGGTGTCCGGTTAAATCATTTGGCGCATGGCTGGGGCGATCGCACCCACAGAGCAAGCCCGCCACTACGTCTTCGTGCTGCGACCAAGTCTTCAGTGACTAAGAAGAAGGCGAAAAAAGCCGCGATCGCCAAAGGGAATTAAACCCTTAAACCGTAATTCATAGCCATGCCAACTACCGCAACCCAACTAACGTTTGAACAGTACCTTGCTTATGGTGTACTTTGGTTTTTCTTTATGGGGGCTGAAGGGTTAGGCACCATAACTCCCTTCAGTTATTCATCGATCGCAACACCCACTAAAGATTTTTGATGATCCGCAGACAATGAAACCACCTCTACAGTATCTACTGCCGTGTCGATCTCACCTGTTTCGCTAGAAGCCAACGCTTCCAGGGTCTCATCAGGCTGAGAGGATTTATGCAGATGAATTCCTAGAAATACATCATAGACAAATCCACATAAATCTTTAGTGGTTTGCAAGATGCCCAAGGATTGATGAGCGCCTTTTTCATCGAGCAATGGCTTGGATTGATAGTAGGCGCGTTCGTAGTAATACCAGGGAATAGAGGGCCACAGATGATGAATTAGGTGATAGTTTTGCCCCATGATCAACCAGTTCATCATGGAGTTAGGGTATACCCGCGCGTTTTTCCAGCGATTGCGCTCTTGAAAGGGACGATGGGGCAAATAGTCGAAAAATAACCCTAGGGCTAAGCCCACGATCGCCAGCGGGACAAACCAAAAGTTAAAAATATAGCCGATAAAGTCGTAGCGCCAGCCTAAATAAATGACTATGGCAACGACTAAACGAGCGATCGCCCATTCTAAAAGCTCATATTTGCGCCAAAGCCGCCGTCTGAAAAAATAAATCTCGTGGTACATGAAGCGGGCATTAATCAGCCACAGTGGACCAAACGTAGACACGACATGATCGGGGTCATTGTCTGGATCGTTGACATTGGCATGATGCTGCATATGTACCCGCGTAAACACGGGAAAAGAAAACCCCAGCATTAAGGCACTGCCATGTCCTAAAACGGCATTCACAACCCGATTGCGATGGGCAACATTATGACAGGCATCGTGAATGACCGTGCCCACCATATGTAAGGCAACAACATTCATGACAAAACAGCACCAGTCTACCCAATGCCAACGGAAAAACCCTACTGTAGAAACTACCGCGATCGCGATCGCCACAAGAAACATCAGCAATGTGGGATTAAAATCGCCCGGTGCACCCATTAATTCCCTTGGTGCCGTCAGGGGCTTGATTGCCTCCGACATTTATCTCTTACTCCTGCTAGCCACATGGCGTAGT
Organism: Leptolyngbyaceae cyanobacterium; assembly: GCA_041752515.1. GTDB lineage: Bacteria > Cyanobacteriota > Cyanobacteriia > Leptolyngbyales > Leptolyngbyaceae > ULC077BIN1. The sequence goes on from JBGSWI010000089.1 coordinate 2,038, forward strand.
ATACGCTACCTAACCGTCAAAAATAAAGTTTTGTAAAAGCTGCTCATAAAGATTCGTTAGCATCGTTGAATGAAAGCCGTTGATTTATTCAAATTAAGCTGCCTAATTCTGTTTGGGTTTGGGAACTTTTAATCGATTGTGTCGTCCATTTTTGTATTGCCTTATTAGAATGCCTTCCTCGACCCACTAAGCGTCCATACCTAGGGAACTCTACAATGTTGACTCAACCTTGCAAAACTATCGTCGCAGTTTTAGGAATGGCGGTGCTATTGGGCGGTGAGGCTACAACCGCGAACGACTTCGTCGCGCGAAGGGCTATCGCCACTCCTCCCGAAACCCTGATTAGCCAATTGCCAACCGGCACCACCGGACAACCCAGCACCTCAGATGATGTCATTGTAGACACTGAAAATTCTCGTGGCGTTCCTGTCCCCACGGGCAATCCCAACCGCATCCCCACCGGAACACCCGGAAGCCCATCCAGTGCCCTCAGCGGCATACGCTTTAGCTGCCAGATTGTAAACGGGCAACATACCGTAATGTATCAGCCCCAAAGTCAACCTGGACAGTCTTATCCTTGGGCAGTGCCTAGCACCATGGGCGGCGGCTGGAACCCAATCAAACGCTGTGGTGAAATTAGCCGTCGCTTGGAACAATACCGTCCTGATGGGTTGATAGATATGCAAACGGCTGTGGAAAATGGCTACAACACGGTCTGTGTGACCACTCAACGAGTTTCGGGCTGTCGGATTGTACTAACCGTGCCCCCAGGACAAGATGCCACTGCGACCCGCGATCGCGTGTTTCAAAACCTGACCGTTGCCGATAGTGGACAGCAAACTCAAGGCGTGAATACGTTTGTGAATGGCGGATCTGGCGGATCTGGCGGCTGGCTTGGTGAAGCAGCACGGATGCTCAACATCAGCATTCCGGGGCTAGGAGGAAGTTCTCAAGCCGCTACTACCTCTAACGCGATTAACCTGCGTCCTTTTCTCGATCGCGCCGATGGTGGCACAGGCACCTACCTTAAAAAAACTGCGTCAACCAGCCCCGGACGACGCTTAAACCCCAATCGGTTTCGCTAGGGCAGCACCCAAACAAAGAAAATTTTGAATGCTGACTTGAGTTTTCTCATTCCGTATTCAAAATTCTTAAGCTGATATGCATTCAAGTTCCATGAACCACTGTAGGGGCGATTTGTGAACCGCCCCTACAAAATCATTACCGTCTTCTGCCAAAGCTGCGAGAGCCACTGCCAAAGCCAGTTCTGGAAGGCTGGCGGTAGCTGGGGCTATTGCTACGGCGGAGCGTATTGGTGCCAAAGCCTGCCCCAGTAGAGCGATCGCCCCCGGTGGTTCGTCGTTGGCTAGAAGTAGTCGGCGTTCTCAAATTGCCTGTGCTGCGAACCGTTTGGCGATTGCGAACCGCTGCTGGAGGTGCATTGTAGCGCTGTTGATAGCCGCTAACTGCCTGATTATAGTTTCTGCCATAGCCGCCATAGCCACTGATGCCACCGGGTTGATACATCGGTGGAACATAGTATTGAGGTCTAAACAGCATACTGCCGATCGCCTGACCTGCCAGCGCCCCGGCAAACGGCGACCAAAAACTAGATTCTTGGCGTACCACGACCCGTTCTGTTTGCCCAGTTTGTTGATTAGTTTGCTCTTCCGTCACGTTATGCACATAGTCGATTTTGAAGTCTTTTTCAACGTGCATCGAAGCTTGGTTGTTTTCCAACTTCAGATAGTTTTTCTGTCCTTTGGAAATTTCTTCATCGGTCAGTTGAGCCATTTGAAGGTTAGTAGTGCGATAGGCAGAAGATTCACCCGGCTTAGTATTCAACAGCATGACAGTATACTCGCCATCGGCATCGTTGTAGGTTGCCTGTTGCACGGGATATTGCCCATTGCTCAAGCGATTCTGGGGCGCACTTGCAGTCTGAGCAGATCTTGACGATGAGCCATTCTGAGTAGGACTTCCTCCACAGGAAACAGTCGTCACGGCTAGGGTCAAAACCATTGCATACACGAGAAATCGACGGAGCATGTTCATAGTGAGAAAGGCGTGGAGAGTATTAAGTAGGAAATTCAAAAAGTAGTAGTTACAGGCGAAATGTAAACGGCGCGATTCCCGTCGGGATTCTTTGTGGAGATCTGTGGAGATCTGCGCTAACGCTGCACGAAGCGCCCTGTGCAACGTCACAATTCATCACAGGATTCCTTACAACGGAATCAATTCTGGGAAGTGGAGGATTAACTGATCAGAGGTCAACTCATCGCCTAGCTGGGCTGGAGAAAAGTGAATCTGCACGGCGCGTAATCGGTCTTGGTAGTGCAAATTGGTCAATGCCTTCAGAGCCGTTTTGAGAGCGCTGACATTAGAAAGGTCGGTTTCAAGAGCAGGAACGTCGCCCTCATAGGCAACCGTCAACATCACAATCAGGTTTTGGGTAATGGGCACCGATAAAACGTCGTTGGATTCTTCTAGTCCTTCTACCTCAATGCCGCTATGGTAGCGCTGGGCAGAATCGGTAAACAATTCCTCAACAAAGTCACCCGCTTCGCCTTCGTCCCAAAAAACATCGCCCTCGTTGGATACCGACTGCCAGTAGACATCATATTGCAGGATGCTCTGGCAAATGTTCGCTAGCCCTTCGCCAAAAGCCTGAATATCTCCCTCTGCATCAATGGCATGACGGGCAGAGCTATTGAGCACCCCTAGCAAAGGAGCGACTTCCTTGCCAGCCAAGTGTAGAAATAGGCGAAAAACGACAAAGCGAGTTTTGCCTGTCATTTGATTAAAGCGATCGCCTAACGAACCCATTCTGACTGCCTCCCCTGTATGACCCGATCAGCCATCTCATAATTTATACTCCTACTTTAAATCACTTGCTCAAACACTCTCCAGGAGGATACGCGACAACCGATGGAGTGATTGCCGTATGGGGAAGGCAAGAGGCGAGAGAGAACTGGAATAAACTCAAAACTTTACTTTTTGCCCCTCTCCCCCTCTACTCCAAGGTAACTAGCCTAAATTCAAGATGCGCTCTTGGGCAGATTTGAGGGCTTGACGAACTTGGTCGAACCCGGTGCCGCCGTAGCTGTTCCGGGCAGCGACCACTTGCCGGGGAGCGATCGCGGCGTAAATATCTGCTTCAAACTGGGGATGGAGGGCTTGCCATTCCTCCAGGGTGAGATCCTTCAGCAGTTTGCCTTGAGCGAGAGAGGTTTTGACGACCTTGCCGACCAAGTTATAGGCTTCGCGGAAGGGAACGCCTTTGGTTGCTAGATAATCTGCCACATCGGTGGCGTTGGAAAAGTCTTCGCTGACGGCTTCTAGCAGGCGATCGCGGCGGAACTCCATCCCTTCGTGCAGCAAAATCGTCATTGCCTCCAGGCAAGACTGAACGGTAACTACCGCATCAAAGAGTGCTTCTTTGTCTTCCTGCAAATCTTTGTTGTATGCCAGCGGCAAGCCTTTCATCAACACCAGCAAGCCTTGCAGATGTCCAAACACACGTCCGGTCTTTCCCCGCACCAGTTCCGGCACATCCGGGTTTTTCTTTTGGGGCATGATGCTAGAACCCGTAGAGCAGCTATCTTTCAGGGTGATAAAGCGAAATTCTTCCGATGCCCACAAAATCACTTCTTCAGACAAGCGGCTGAGATGCACCATGATCAGGCTGGAGGCACAGAGGAACTCGATCGCAAAGTCGCGATCGCTGACTCCATCCAGGCTGTTGGCATACACGCCCCCAAAGTTGAGCAACTCGGCGGTGTAGTGGCGATCGATCGGAAACGTCGTGCCTGCCAGTGCGCCCGATCCCAAGGGCGACACATTCACCCGCTGATAAATTTCGCCCAAGCGCTGCCAGTCTCGCTCCGCCATTTCAAAATACGCCAGCAAATGATGGGCAAGGCTGAGGGGCTGGGCGCGTTGCAAATGGGTATAGCCCGGAATCAAAGTTTCGACGTTTTGCTCTGCGAGGGTTAGCAGCACGGTTTGAAACTCGCGCAGTCTCTCCCGAATGAGTTGAATTTGCGATCGCAAATACAGCCGAGTGTCGGTGCCGACTTGATCATTGCGCGATCGCGCTGTATGGAGCTTTTTGCCCACATCACCCACCAACTCGGTTAGGCGACGTTCCACGGCAAAATGTACGTCTTCGGCTTCAATGCCGGGAGTAAACTGACCCGCCCGATATTCCTGACGAATTTGCTCCAGCCCCGTGACCAGTTGTTCGCCTTCGTCCCCGGAGATGATGCCCGTGTGCGCCAGCATTTTGGCGTGGGCTTGGGAGCCGGTCAGGTCATATTCAATCAGTTGCATGTCAAAGCCAATACTGGCGTTAAACCGGGCGATCGCGGGATGCAGCGCCGATTCAAATCGTTGGCTCCAGGTTTCAGAGGGGTTAGAAGCAGCCGAGTTAGACGCAGAGGATTTCACAGGGTTATTCAAAGCAAAAGCTATCCAGATTCAGTGATTGATCTATTGAACCTGATCCAGTGACAATCTAAAGTTCACAAATTAACCAAAACTGGTAAACGTTTTAACCATATATCCGAAAATAATCCCTGCAATAAATGCGGCAAGTTGTCCGGTCTTCACAAAGCCATTCCACCAAACGCTAATATCTCTGCCCAAATCGGTCTGTTTAATCTGAGCTAGAACTGAAAAATCTGAAGGCAAATGCCAGGACATCAGCGGCAGTGAATCTGCCCAATGAGAGCTGTTGAGCAGCAATGATGTTGTGTCTTGAATCATGTGCATCACCATGTTTTTTACTCCTGTCTAGTCTGCAAGTATCAAAAGGATAATATTACAGCAAGAGTCCTGAAATATTAAATTGGCTGAACTCGCATCACAATCAGGGTCATATCGTCTGCATTGCGATTGCCAGACCCAATAAAATTTTGAACCTGCTCAAATAAATGATCTAAGATTTCTTGAGGCGACTGACACTGTTCACAGGTTAACTGAAATGCTTTCATTAAATTCTCTTCATCAAATCGCTCTCCCGCCTGATTGGCAGCATCCGTAAAGCCATCAGTGTAGTAAATCAGCGTGTCGCCTTCCTGTAGCTGAATTTGGGCATCTTGATAGTGCGTATCCGCATCCAGACCGATCAGCATTCCCAACGTATCCAGGCGCTTGATTGTTTGGGTGGCGGCGTGCCACAGCAGCGGCGGATTGTGGGCAGCGTTACTGTAAGACAAGATCCGGGTTTGGGGATCGTATTCCGAATAAAACAGCGTGACAAATCGATTAGAGTTTTCCAGATCGGCATACATGACCCGATTTAGATGCTGCAAAATCCGGGCTGGTGAGTGACCGTTTAGCACTTCAGCCCGCAACATGCCGCGAGTCATGGTCATGATCAGCCCAGCGGGAACGCCTTTGCCCATAACATCGCCGATCGCCACGCTCCATTTTGCGGTTTCGCTACCGCCATCCCGTTTCGAGCGAATTTGGTCATAGCTAGCGGGAATAAAATCGTAATAGTCTCCACCCACGCGGCTCGCGGTCAGGCATCGAGCCGCCAGATCTACACCTAATATTTTGGGGCAGTGGCGGGGCAACAACCGCAGTTGAATTTCTGCGCCAATTTCTAGTTCGCGATCGAGTCGTTCTTTTTTGCGAAGCTCCACCGATAGTTCGTCGTTTTCGATCGCAACTGAGGTTTGATCTGCCACCAATCGCACCAGTTTTTGGCGCGTTTCCGTCCAAGTATATTGGGGATCGCGGCTAAACACATATAAACGACCGCGCTCTGCATTTTTGACCAGAATGGCGGTGCCAAACAACTGAACACTTGTCCCCAAATAATGGCTGACCTGATGATCTAAATCAGCGATCGCCTGCGGGGTGGGGGCGATCGCGCCATCGCTGCGATTGCCAAAAGCCGATGACTGCCGCGTGGCGGTTTCCAACGCCTTCCGCAAATCTTTACTCCAGCGGCTATCTTGGCAGTGCAGCCGCTCTAAGCGCACTTGCCCATTCGGTTTGAACAGCAGCAGCGCTCCCCCATCACAATCAGTCACACGGCTTGCCATCAGCGGAATCAACTCTAAAAACTGATTCAGATTGTTAAAGCTGCGGAGCGCAAAGCCCAAAGAACTAAGCAAATCTTGAATTTTATGTTGCTCTCGATTCAGGCGCGCCACCAACTCTTTCAACGCAAACACAGGAGTCACCTCTGGGGGCATATTGCTACCAGCGCGATCGGGTGGTTGAGAGGGTTGTCGAGGAAGAGGCACAGCAGTCATCAGGGCGACACTTGGCAAAAAGGATAGCCAAACTAGGTGAATAAAGAAGTGATCTAGAGGACTGCTCGAACAATCTCTACCAGTTTCTAGAGGTTAGCAACCCTCGCGAAGACTATTCAGACGCGAAGACTCAAAGTCAGGTAAGCATAACCCGGTTTATCAGAAATGAGTGGATGATTTTTTAAGGAATTCTAGACACGACGCGATCGCCTTTCGTATTTAGTTGTATCAACTTTACAAGATGAATGCTGAACTTGGGAAAAGATCATACCAGAACTTGCCGCCCATCCTGCGCCAGCTTCAGGCACAAGGGTTTATGCCGACTTACCCATCTGGTCTAGTATAGGTAAGCGATAGATCGGCTTGAATTTTTGCTGATCAAAAAAGCCTGCGATTGCCATCCGCACTTATCACAAGACACCGAGTTATGAAAGCCATCAATTCTTCTCCCTGGACTCCACTCATCCTTAAACTCATTGGAGCCTTACTTCTTTTAACCAGCCTGATCGACTACCTTGTGCTGCTTTCCACTGCAAAGTTTCAAGATAGCCAGTGGGTCATCACTTTTACCACTCAGGTCGTCGATCGCGGAGTTTTCCCCATGATCGGTCTGGCGCTTCTGTTCATCGGCTTTTGGTTAGAGGCTGGCAGCAACGAGGTTACCCGAACTGCGCCTTGGCTGAAACTCACCGCACTCATTTTATCCAGCATATTGGGGCTGTTTTTCCTGTTGGTTGTGCCTTGGAGTGTTGTCGCCACTCGTGATGCAGTGGATATTCAAATGAAGCAGATTGCGCAAGAAGCCACTAAAGCAGAAAGTCAGATTGATGCCCAAGTGCAGCAATTTAGAGGACAGTTAGATGCCCAGTTGGCTCAAATTGATCAGCTAATTAGCAGTGGGCAACTAAAAGATCCTCAGTTGGCTCAAGCGAAGCAACAGCAAACCCAACTGAAGCGGCTGAAATCCGATCCGAAGGCGTTTGATGCCGAAATCGCCCCCAAGAAAACCGAGGAACTAAACAAGGTTAAAACGCGCCGGCAGGAGTTGGAAACCCAAACACAGGGGAACGCGCTGCGCGCTGGGTTGAGAACTGGCTTGAATAGCCTGCTATTAGCGATCGGCTACATCATTATTGGTTGGACGGGTCTGCGGCAGATGTTGTAAGGCAGAAATACTTAGCAGTTCTACGAAAATGGCTAACGACTGGCTCTAAGATCGAAGAAGCGCGATCCGATGCTTTAGTCAGTCAGAGTGAAGAAATGCTTGATACCTTAAGTTCCAGTTCTGTTTTAAAAGTGTTGCAGCCCGTCCAAGACCCCGAACTGCAAAAAAGTTTGGTGGATTTGAACATGATTCGCAACGTCGAGGTCGATCAGGGCATTGTTCGCTTTACCCTCGTATTAACGACTCCAGCCTGCCCGTTACGCCAATTCATTGTGGAAGATTGCGAGAAAGCCGTTCGCACGCTGCCCGGTGTGAAAGAGGTGCGGGTAGAGGTGACGGCTGAAACGCCTCAGCAAAAAGCGTTACCGAATCGCCAGGGAATTGGCGGCGTGAAAAATATTGTGGCAGTGTCTAGCGGTAAAGGGGGCGTGGGCAAAAGCACGATCGCGGTGAATATTGCCGTCGCGTTGGCGCAAGCAGGCGCAAAAGTGGGATTAATCGATGCCGATATTTACGGTCCCAATGCGCCAACGATGTTGGGCTTAGCCGATGCCACGATAACCGTACAGCAGGGCGCTGGTGGAGATATTCTAGAACCCGCTTTTAATCACGGTGTAAAGTTGGTTTCCATGGGCTTTTTGATTGACAAAGATCAACCCGTGATTTGGCGAGGACCCATGCTCAACGGCGTAATCCGTCAGTTTCTCTATCAAGTGGAATGGGGCGATCTGGATTACTTAATTGTAGATATGCCCCCTGGAACCGGCGATGCCCAACTGACGATGGCGCAGGCAGTCCCGATGGCGGGAGTGGTGATTGTCACGACTCCCCAAACCGTGGCGTTGCTGGATGCGCGACGCGGCTTAAAGATGTTTCAACAGCTTGGAGTCGCTGTTTTGGGGATTGTGGAAAATATGAGCTATTTCATTCCGCCAGATATGCCCGATAAGCAATATGACATTTTTGGTTCCGCAGGCGGCAAGAAAACCGCAGACGAGCTTCAGGTGCCGCTGTTGGGCTGTGTGCCGCTGGAAATTCCGCTGCGGGAAGGGGGCGATCGCGGGTTGCCCATTGTCCTCGCTGATCCTGAATCGGCTTCGGCAAAAGCACTGACGGCGATCGCTCAGCAAATTGCGGCAAAGGTTTCGATCGCCGCGTTGACATAGATTTCTTTTCAGACTTAACTGAGGACGAAAGGTCTCAAGAAATGTGAATGATTTAGTGGGTTCTTCCTGATTCATGTTACAAAAGTCGCTGCCCAAAATTCGCTGGAAAGCCCTAGTTCAGCCCTGGCAAAATATAGATTGGTGGCTCTTTGTGTTGCCCCTTGGCTTGACCCTTTTGGGTGGTGTGATGATTCACAGCATCGAGTTGAGCCAAGAGGGGGCAAACTGGGCATCTCAACATTTGCTTACCTGTGCGATAGGAATGGTGTTAGCACTGGCGATCGCCCGTTGCCGATATGATCAATTGCTTCAATGGCACTGGATCATTTATGGGATCACCCTATTGCTGCTGCTCGCCGTCAAATTCTTTGGCACGGAAGGGTTAGGTGCCCAGCGCTGGATTACGATCGCAGGATTTAATCTGCAACCGTCAGAATTTGCCAAACTAGGAGCCATTATTACGATCGCTGCCCTGCTCAGCGATCGTCCTGCTTCCACCATTCCCGCCGCCTTACGGGTGATGGCGGTGGTTGCGGTTCCCTGGGCACTCGTTTTCCTAGAGCCAAACTTGGGCACCTCCTTGGTCTTTGGTGCCATCACCATGGGCATGTTGTATTGGGGCAACGCCAATCCCGGCTGGCTCTTGCTGCTGCTCTCCCCATTTATTTCGGCGATTCTATTCAACACGGCACTCCCCTTTTGGTTTGCCTGGATTGCTGTGATTGGGGTGGTTTCATGGCGCAGTCTTCCCTGGTATCGGCTAGGAACGTTGGGTGCTGTGGTGATCAATCTGGTGTCGGGCGGTTTAGGGCATTTGCTCTGGGGTTTGCTCAAGGAATACCAAAAAAAACGCCTGATTATCTTTTTAGATCCCGATCAAGAACCCCTCAAAGGCGGCTATCACTTAATTCAGTCGCGCATTGCCATTGGTGCTGGAGAAATGTGGGGCAGAGGATTGTATAAAGGAACGCAAACCCAATTGAGCTTTATTCCTGAACAACATACCGACTTTGTGTTCACAGCCATTGGCGAAGAATTAGGCTTTGTGGGCGGCATCCTAGTACTCATTGCCTTCTGGTTAATTTGCTTACGGCTGGTGATCATCGCTCAAAATGCCAAAGATAATTTCGGCTCACTGATTGCGATCGGTGTTTTTTCGATGATTATTTTTCAGGTTGCCATCAATGTGGGTATGACGATTGGCTTATCGCCAGTCACGGGGATTCCGTTGCCCTTTTTGAGCTATGGCAAATCTGCTCTGCTGATGAATTTTCTGGCGATCGGGGTTGTGCAATCGGTTTCCAATTTCCGACAGCGGCTAAAATTTTAGCTAGCCAGATCATCCATTGCCAATTTCCTATCTTGAGAATAGTCAAAAACCAATCAAACGGCTGCCCATTCGTGCCTTGTACCTTGTAAGCTTGTCTAGTGAATACATCTGAGCAAACGCTATGATTTTTCCGGGTTCAGTGGTTCGGGTCACCAATTCCCAAGATACCTACTATAAATTTCAAGGATTAGTTCAACGGATGAGCGATGGTAAAGCGCTGGTCTTGTTTGAGGGCGGCAATTGGGATAAGACGATTACATTTAAGCTTTCAGAACTTGAAGAAGTAGATTTGGCAGCCGCCAAGAAAAAGGGCAAATAACTCAGGTTTGGCTTTTAAGTTTAAGCTATGAATGAACCTAGCTTAGAAGTCTAAAAGTTCTTGCTTGCCTCATGCGTCTTCCTCTTCCTCAGTTTGCCGCCCAAAATCGCCAGCCTAATCATATTGCAGAGGTGATTGAAACCTCCACAGCGGAGTTTTTGGCACAGTGCTTAGATCCCGATGATCTCAGCTTTCCAGCGATGCCGCCCTTTGGCAGTTGGGTGAAATCGGCGGAAGAAGAGTCGGGCAATCAAGTGTATGCGATCGTGTATTACGCCTCCACTAGCCCAATCGATTCGGTGCATCGGGCGCGGGCATTGGGTTTATCGCTGCAAGAATTGCGGGAACAGCAACCGCAAATTTTCGCGATGTTGAAGACAGAATTTCGGGCGGCGATCGTTGGGTTTGAACCCTACTCCGCTAGAAACAATGGAGTAAAGCCAGACTCAGCCCTGATTTATCAACACTTGCCGCCCCGTCCACCGCAACTTCACCAAGCGGTGTATCAATGCGATCCTGATGAAATTCTACGCTTCACGGATCGGCTCGATTTTCTACGAACCTTGCTGCAAATGAACGGTGTGCCTGTGGATGCATTGGTCGCTGCCATGCTGCGGGAGGTGTATGGATTGAGACAGGCAGACCGAGACTGGCTGGTGCAAGCCGGACGGATGTTGAGCCTTTACTTGAAAGATGATTACGATCGCCTCCGCACGATTCTGAGTCAGGTTCATATCTAAAATTCGCATTAAGATCGAAGAGTATATCCAGCCTCACATCTTCGCGTGACATCAACCCAGAGTTTGCCTTTACTTCAAGATCCAGAGCGCCTAGAAAATCGCTTAAAGGAGATTCCCCCGGAGCCGGGAGTCTACTACATGAAAGATGCGACCGATCAGGTGCTTTACATTGGCAAGTCGAAAAAGCTGCGATCGCGGGTGCGATCGTATTTTCGCGATGATCATCATCACAGTCCTCGGATTGCCATGATGGTGCGGCAAATAGCCGATATCGAGTTCATTGTTACCGACACCGAAGCCGAAGCCCTTGCCCTAGAAGCCAACCTGATTAAGCAGCACCAGCCTCACTACAACGTGCTGCTGAAGGATGACAAAAAATATCCCTGGCTCTGTATTACTTGGTCTGAGCCTTATCCTCGAATTTTCATCACGCGCAAACGGCATTTAGGGAAAAAAGCCGATCGCTTTTATGGTCCTTACGTGGATGTGGGCTTGCTGCGGAGTACGCTGCACTTAGTCAAGCGAGTGTTTCCATTACGGCAGCGACCCCAAGCGATGTTCAAAGATCGTCCTTGTTTGAACTACGACATTGGGCGCTGTCCGGGAGTGTGTCAGCAATTAATCTCCTCGGAAGAGTATCACAAGATTGTTCGCAAAGTAGCAATGGTGTTTCAGGGGCGCATGGATGAACTGGTCGATGTTTTATCCATGCAGATGGGAAAAGCTGCCGATGAGTTGAATTTTGAAGTGGCAGCCCGGGTTCGCGATCAGATTGCTGGGGTGAAAACCCTAGGGGCGGCTCAGAAGGTGGATTTGGCAGATGATACAGTCTCGCGGGATGCGATCGCCCTCGCTGCCGACGAAAACCATGCCTGTATTCAGCTATTTCAAATCCGCACGGGTCGCTTGGTGGGTCGGCTAGGGTTCGTTGCCGATGCCCAATCGGGCACTTCTGGGGAAATTCTTCAGCGGGTTTTAGAAGAACATTATCAACACATCGACCCGATCGAAATTCCAGCCGAAATTTTGGTGCAGCACGAACTGCCAGAGACCGAAATGCTGGCGGAGTTTCTCAGCACCGCAAAAGGACGGAAAGTGACGATTATTCAGCCTCAGCGTCAAGCCAAGGCTGACCTGCTGGAAATGGTGGAACGCAATGCTGGCTTTGAGTTGGCACGGGCGCAACGCTTTGCCGATCGCAATACTCAGGCAATGCAAGATTTGGCAGAACTGCTGGATATGCCCGATGTTCCCCGTCGGATTGAAGGCTATGACATCTCCCATATTCAAGGCTCGGATGCCGTTGCCTCCCAAGTTGTTTTCATGGATGGAATGCCCGCAAAGCAACACTACCGCCACTACAAAATCAAAAGTGCCAAGGTGACCAGTGGACATTCCGACGATTTTGCCTCCATGGCAGAAGTGATTACCCGCAGGTTTCGCAAGTACGCCGCCCTAAAGGAGCGGGGAGAACTGGTGAAAAGCGACGAGGCTTCGGTGCTCGATCGCCATGTCAGCGCTACTTCAGATTTTCCTGATTTGGTAATGATTGATGGCGGCAAAGGGCAGCTATCCGCTGTGGTCAGCGTTTTGCGAGAGATGAACCTATTGGAAGAGGTGCGCGTGGTCAGCCTTGCCAAGCAGCGGGAAGAGATTTTTTTGCCAGGTGAATCGCTGCCGCTGCCAACAGAAGCAGAACAGCCCGGAGTGCAGCTTTTGCGCCGCCTGCGAGACGAGGCACACCGATTTGCAGTCAGCTTCCATCGCCAAAAACGAACGGAACGAATGCGGCGATCGCGCTTAGATGACATCCCTGGATTAGGTTTCCATCGCCAAAAACTGTTGCTCGCAACCTTTAGATCGATCGATTATCTAAGAGAAGCCAGTCCTGAACAAATTGCTACGGTTCCTGGAATTGGTCCCCGCCTAGCCCAGCAAATTTACACCTATTTCCATCCCGCTCACGATGATAGCCCTGTTGAAGCTCCTCTAGCACCCACCCTTGAGCCTCATCCACCTTCCAACACTGAAGAAAATACTGCAATGCCGTAGAGGCACCCCTAGCTATCTCCACGACTGTGGAGATAGTTAGACCCGATCGCATCTATTGATTGTCTCGTAGCCAACGGTCTAAATCAGCGATTTCCCCAAAATCCAGCAACGCCTCACCCAATGCCTCTAATTGAGCAATGGAGAGCGCGTCGATTTGCGGCTGAAGAAGATCGGGCAGTTTTTGTAGTCGTCGGTTTAGGAGTCGAAGGATGAGCGATCGCGCTTCTCTTTGAACACCCTGTTCAATTCCCCGCTCAATACCCTGTTCAATGCCTCGCTCAATGCCCTGTTCAATTCCTCGCTCAAACCCTATTTGCTCCACACTCGTGATGTAAGGCATCCGGCGTTCCTCCTCGTAAACCTTCAACTCCTGCCAAAACTCCCGCTCTAATCCTTTTGGTAGGATCATTGATATTACTTGAGATCTAACAGCCCTGCTTCCTTCAGCTTGGGGTTAAACCGAATTTCTTCTTGCACTCCGCGAGTTTTCAAAAGCTCCAACACGTCTGCTTCCACTCGGCGCGATACCTGCTTCAACACTTTGACTTGGGCAGCTTCATTGATGGCATTCGCAAAACTTGCCTGTTCCTCAGCCGTCATGGTTCCTTTTACATCAATCGGCTGATTCCACGCATCAGCATCAGCCCCATTTCCCGTAGGCAGCGAGTTATTTTCGGCAATCCAGGCATCTCGCATGCCTTCTAGCACCGTGCGACTGGGGCGATCGATGGTCTGCACTTTCAGCCAATAGCATGACTGCGGTTGCCGCACAAGATGTTGCTTGAGGCTGAGGTAAATGTCTCGCGAATAGCCGATGTAGTGCAGAATTTGATCGGCATTAAAAATGGCATAAACCCCAACTTTGCCCTGGAATTGGTCGGGCACCAAACCGCGATTCTGCAAAGCAGATCCCTCAGGGGAATCGCTCAAGTAGCTGATAAATTCCAAAGTATTTAGCGGCAGAATATCAGTCTGAGAAGTGGTCATTGTGATAATTCAATCAACCCTTAAAAAGCAGCAAGGGCGCTGTGGAAACGCCCTTAATTTCAAAGTCCCTCTCCCAAAATTGGGAGAGGGATTTAGGGTGAGGGCACAAAGGTAACATGCACCCAAAACTAGCTACCCCATTTAAGGCGCAAGTGCATTGCCACGAATCAGACTACCAATGGTTTTTGCCGTAATTTTCAACTGCACCAAAGGATTTGCTGGAACGACGGTTTTGTAAAGGTAGCTGTCAAAAGTGAGCTTTTGCACATCCATATCGGCACACATTTCCACAAACGCTTCGCGGGTGGCATCGGTGCGATAGAAGACGCGCTGAAGCAGATCTAGCACCAAATAGGTGATGCCATATTGCTTATCCCAGCGCTGAATATAGACCTTGAGATCCTTCTCGGTTGGGGTGCGGGTGCCTTGCTCTGAAAACTCGACGATCGCCTCAGCGCACATCCGCCCCGATTTTGCCGCGAAATAAATACCTTCGCCTGACGATTTCGTTACAGTTCCAGCCGCATCGCCCACCAGTGCTACCCGACCCACCACGCGGCGAGGTCTGGGATGTTCGGGAATGGGGTGTGCTTCCACCCGAATAATTTTGCCGCCGCGCAACTTTGATGCCGCCCGGTTACGGATGCCCTTTTGCAGTTCTTTAATCCGAGATTGATTCGGCTTCATGGTGCCGGTGCCCACAGCAACGTGGTCATACTTGGGGAAGACCCAAGCGTAGAAATCGGGGGAGACATCATCACCCACATACATTTCTGCGAGGTCTTCGTAGTACGCCATTTTGTCATCAGGGATGCGGATGCGCTCTTGGAAGGCGATCGCGTAATTGTAATCTCCGGCATCAATCGCTTTAGCAATCCGCGAGTTTGCCCCATCTGCCCCGATCACCAAATCCACTTTTAGTTTCTTGTGTTCCCCTTCCAAAGTGCCGTTCGAGTGGTCGGCATAGTGCAGCACGTAGGGATCGGTGTCGTTGCTGGGAATTTCTAGCTTGTGCAGAGTCCCGTTAATCACCTTTGCGCCCAACTTTTCAGCGCGATCGCGCAAAAAGCCATCTAGCACTTCTCGGCGGCACATGCCAATGTATTCGCCATCCTTCAACGTGCTGCCAATGTTCACTTCAACATTGGAGGGCGAGATCATTTTCATCTTTCGCACACGGCGATCGATAATCTCTGGGGGCAAATCAAACTCGCTAACCATACACAGCGGAATGGCACCACCGCAGGGCTTAACATTGTTTAGCTTGCGTTCAATTAAATAGGTTTCAATCCCAGCTTTTGTTAAAACTTCCGCAGCGGAGGAACCCGCAGGTCCACCACCGACAACTGCAACGCGTAGTGCCAAAGCTTTTCTCCTAAATCGTTGTAAAAGCTAAGAAGCATACTATCACGGACTTTTCATCGAAAGGGTGCTGACAGTGCTAGTCTGACCAATTTGAAATAGAGTTTAACAATTACCGTAATGCAGCTTAATGAAAAAAGCAGACCCGATGCAGGGTCAGTCTCTTGGGTAGGGCGGGGGCTGATGCCGATTTTCTAGCCAGCGATCGTGGTGATTAGCTATTTTGGTGATTAGATATTTTGGTGATTAAGACGAACTCTATGACTGTGCAGTCTTTACGCAAGATGGGAAGACTAGGGTGTGTATCCCTACAGGAGCTTCTATGCGTTCCCCTCTTTCCCAAAATCTAAACCCTCCTAAAATTAGTACAATGCCTCGCCCCAAGACAGAAGCGGCTGCGTACTTGGATATATATAAGCTGATCACAGAAAAAACTCGACTAGAGCGTGAACTAGAAACCCTAGAACAACGACGCGATCGCATTGTTCAGCGCCTCGAAATTTTGGATACTCAAGTAGAAACTCTTGAAAATAGCGCTCATCAACTGCGGAATATTTTGTCTCCCCAGCCGATGTGCCCCCCCCTAAAACCTCAAACAGTTCAATCAACCGATTTCAAAAACGATTTCAAAACGGTGGTTTTGGAGTATTGATAGACACAGCCGAACTCAAATCCTTGCTCTCATGAGATGAATATGAACGCATGACAAGCGGATCTGCTTATCATGCGTCACTCGTCACTCGCCACTCGTCACTCGTCATGCGCCCCATCCTCTACCTCGCCATTACCAACCATGGCTTCGGACATGCCACTCGTGCTGCTGCTGTTGCTGCCGAAATTCAGCGATTGTGTCCTGACGTACTGCTAATCTTAGTGACTACGGCTCCGCGTTGGCTCCTAGAAGGCTATATTTCGGGCGACTTCATCTTGCGTCCCCGTGCTTATGATATTGGCGTGATTCAAACCGACAGCATCACCATGGATAAAGCCGCCACGCTGAACAAGCTGCAAGAGTTGAAAGCGCGTCAGGCTTCTATCATTGCCTCTGAAGTCAACTTTATTAAGCAAAATCGAGTGGGATTAATTCTGGCAGATTTGCCGCCTCTCGCAGCCGCGATCGCCCAAGCCGCCAACATTCCCTGCTATATGATGAGCAACTTTGGCTGGGATTTTATCTATCAAGCATGGCAAGATGAATTACCTGAATTTGGCGAAATTGTGGAATGGATTCAGGGCTGTTTTAGCCAGTGCGATCGCCTATTTCGCTTGCCTCTCCACGAACCTATGAGAGCCTTTCCCCACATCACCGATGTCGGCTTCACCGGCGGCACTCCCAAATACCCCTCCGATCAGCTAAAGCATGATCTCAAACTGACTGCGCCCAAAGAACGAACCGTGTTGCTAACTTTTGGCGGATTGGGCTTAGAGCAAATTCCCTACCAAAACCTAGAACACTTTTCTGATTGGCAGTTCATCACCTTCGATCGCAACGCTCCCAATCTGCCCAACCTGATCAAACTCAGCAGCCCTCAATATCGCCCCGTAGATGTCATGCCCCTGTGTCGCTGCATGATTTCCAAACCGGGCTACAGCACTTTTTCCGAAGCGTGCCGTCAAAACCTGCCCATCATCTCCATCACCCGCGACGACTTCGCCGAAGCCCCTGTTTTACTCCGTGCCACCCAAAAATACGTGCCTCACCGAATTCTGCAACCCGCCGAGTTTTTTGCAGGCGCTTGGGAGTTTCTCCGTGAACCCCTTCAACCGCCTTTACAATCCATTGGGCTAGTCGCTGACGGCAACCACGAAATTGCTCAAGCCGTACTCGATTATTTTCAAAAGGAATACCATAAAGCATCCTCCTGAAGCAAAAGAAGTTCCAGTCGCTCATGACTCAGCATCAACAAACTCTGCGGATTTCAACCACTGGCAAATCCTTGTGCAAAATTACTTCCCAGGTGCAGGCGGTGGTCGCTCGATCGGGGATACAGATGGGTCTGTGTAATCTGTTTTTACGGCACACCTCCGCTAGCTTGGTGATTCAAGAAAATGCCGACCCCGATGTGCTGAAGGATTTGGAAAACTTTTTTGCCAAGCTGGTGCCAGAGTGGGAAAACTATATTCACAGCACGGAAGGTGCCGACGATATGCCCGCCCATATCCGCACGGTGTTAACTCATACCTCTGAACAAATTCCTGTCGCCAACGGTCGCTTACTGCTTGGTGTTTGGCAGGGAATTTATCTGTGGGAGCATCGCCAGCGGGGTTCTAGCCGTGAATTGGTGGTGCATATTATGGGTGAACTTTAGCCTCATTGGGAATTTATCCAAAAAAATATCTAAATTTGCTCACTTTTGTTTGTTTACGATTTGACACTTTCGTTAACATCTGTTTACAATGAGTGCATAGGTAGGAATGAACTTGGAGCAATTAATCATGACCGCTGAAAAAATTGTCATCGCTGAAGATCGCAACAGTTGGAAATTTGGCTTCACCCCCCAAGCCGAGCTATGGAATGGTCGGTTTGCAATGATTGGGTTTGTGTCTGCTTTGATCACCGAATTAATGACTAGCCAAGGTGTCCTTCACTTCTTAGGTTTGATGTAGTTTCTTTTGACGGAACAATCTAATCAGGCAATAGACTAGAAAAATGGGCTTCTCACTAGAGAAGTCCATTTTTGTGATCTGTTGTGATCTACTTTAATGGACGGGTGGCATAGGAGCCAAGATCTAAGGGCTCAATTCTCTATCACCTGGAATGCTAGATCGCATTTCCAGCCAAAGTTAATCTGTTGATGGCAGATGATGGCAGCGTTAACCTGTGGGGCTTTGCTTCCATCGCGGATTCTCCTTTTGTATTGAGTACCCTAGATGTGGTTTAAGTTGATGCTGGGTGAGATTAATCCGCCAGATTGTGGGTTTTGGAACAATCCAGATAATGCTCCCAATCGATATCCGGCATACGATCGAAGGCTTCATTCAAGGAGACTTCCCATAAACGACGCATTTGGGATAGGTAAGGTGCGCTTGACTCTAGTTTTAGTTCGTAGCGAATCTTAAAAGAATCTTTTTCATACATCACTAGATTGATGGGCGGTGCTACGGAGATATTGGATTTCATGGTGGAGTCGATGGAGAGAAGCGCACATTTGGCGGCGGATTCTAAAGTGGTTTCAAAGCTAAGGATGCGATCGAGAATGGGTTTGCCGTATTTCGCTTCACCGATTTGCAGAAAAGGCGTATCTTTAGAAGCCTGGATGCAGTTTCCTTGGCTATAGATTAAAAATAATCCTGGTGCTTCACCTTGAATTTGCCCTCCTAATAAAAAGCTGCATTGGAAATCAATCCGATCTTTTTCAAGCCACTGACGGTCTTGTTCGCGAATTTGCCGAACCTTGCCACCGATGTAACGAGCAATGTCATAGAGGCTACTCAATGTGTGAAGACTCACTTCAGTCTGAGTATCAATGTCTTGGTGCAGTTGGTTGAGGATGGCTTGAGTCATGGATAGGTTTCCGGCGGTGCAAAGTACGATCGCGCGATCGCCCAGCCGAGAAAAATTAAATAGCTTTTGATGGGTCGAAACGTAATCTACTCCGGCATTGGTGCGAGAATCCGCTGCCATAATTAGACCCGTATCCGTAATAATTCCAAGGCAGTAGGTCATGCAGTCAGTAAAAAAATATTCTCTTCGATTTTAAGGGGTTAGTAGAAACTAGGAAAAAACTGTTGATGAAATTATCACTGAATGCAAAGTTTCAGGAATGGTTGATCGACATTAGCTGACGATCGAGAAAAACCATAAAGTCTCCAATGGTTGAAAGAGTTTCTAGGTCAGTTGTTTCACCTAGATCAATCTCGAATTGGGTGAAAAAGTCTTGTCGGAGTGCGTCCTGCCAATCAAACCAGCAAACTAGCGAAAGATGCAAATCGTCTTGGAGGCGATCGCTCGGATGCATTCTGCCGCAGTCGAGTCCTGAGTAGTGGGGTAAATGTCTATAAACAAAGAGAGAAATTTGTCGCGTGATGTTCAGCGATTGCCAAAATTGCTGATGCCAATCTTCGGGATCAAGCCGGGGGCGATCGCGCAGCATCCGATTCACACGTTGCCTCATCCGCAGATCAGGGCTGAGGTCGGGGTAAGTTTTAAGACTATTAAAAAAGTTTTTGAGCAAATGCCACATGCACTAATCATTACCCACGAAACTCGCTGAATCTTAAGTATTCCCAGAGCGCACTAGAGATGTTTAAATTGTCAAAGACTTTTTTAAGGGAACAGGGAAAAGCCGCGAAACAAGAAGTTAACCTGAAATCCGCTATCGTTGCACCTCATAACTGGGGTAGTAGCTCTAGAATTTCTTGAGCGGCGCGATCGCACACTCCAGGCTTCCCTAGTGCCTCAGCCATTTCTTGATAGTTTTCTAGCATGATTTGCCGACGCTCAAAATTGAGTAGCAAATCGAGGGATTCGGCAATCAGATGTTCTGCCGTTGCTTGCTCTTGCAAAAACTCCGGCACAATGGGCTTCATCAATACTAGATTGGGCGGTGACACAAACGGCACTGCAAACTTTAATATATGGTTTAAGATCCAGGCTGTGACCGGATTCACTTTATACAGAACCACCTGCGGCACGTTAAGCAGCGCAATTTCTAGGTTGACCGTGCCCGATTTAGTGATTGCTAGATCTGCCGCCGCGATCGCTCGTAGAGTCGTAGACGCATCACTGCGGGGGTCGGAGTGCTGAGTTTGATGAGACGAATCCTCTAAAACGGTCGCCCGTAGCCCATAGGTTTGGATCGCCTGCTCAATGGCGGGGCGATATTTTTCAAGGGCGAGGGGAATCCAAAAATGAATCTGGGGTAGCTTATTTTGAAGCGCTTGAGCGGCTTGGCAAATCACGGGTAACAAGTAGTGAATCTCTTGTTGGCGAGAAGCGGGTAGCAGCACGACTGCAATTTGGTCGGCGGGAATGCCTAACGCGGCACGGGCTGTTTGCCGATCGGGGGCTGTTTGTAAGCGATCGATTAAGGGATGACCTACCCAGCGAACCTGCGCTCCTTTTTTTTGAAAATAGCGCGCTTCTTCAGGAAAAATTGCCAGCACTCGTTGGGTCGCCCGAACAATCAAGTCAGAGCGAAAAAATTTGACTCCCCAAAACCAATCATCCCCCCACACCCACTCTTGAGGTGCAATGTAATAGACCACAGGGACTTGGGGAGAATGGGTCGATAAATAATCGCAGAAGGCTAGATTGGGACCCATGTAGTCAATTAAGACCACTAGATCCGGGGGATGCTGTTTGAAATACTGTTTGGCTTGGCGCTGCACTTTGAGCACCGGTAGGACAAAGCGCAAGGATTCAAAAATGCCGACAGACCCGATCGCGCTGGTATGCCCTAGGAGTTTGGCTCCGGCGGCTGCCATCCGATCGCCGCCCAATGCCAAAATTTCGAGGTGCAACCCTTGAGCGTGAGCGTGGCGCTGCAACGCTTCCATTAACAGCGCCCCCTGCATATCTCCAGAAACTTCACCCGTGCTGATAAAAATGCGTGCAGTATGGCTCATTAGATAGAGAGTGACCAATAGGGGCAAAGGCGATCGCAATTTGCAGACAGTATCCAAGTGAGTCTACTCTTCAGTTTCATCAGATTTTGCGCCTGGAGTAGAGCCTCGCCGTCCGGTTTGCTTAGATAGCTTCAGAAACCGATGCAAATGCTGAAGATAATCATTATCGGGTAAGGTTTCTAATTTTTCTATTGCTTCGTTTAAAGCTAAATCGGAGCGATAAAGCACCCGAAATGCTTGTTTCAAGGACTGGAAGACTTTTCCATCATCCATATCCATTAGTCCGGCTCGTTTGAGACCCACTAAATTAAGCGATCGCACCCGTGAGATATGCCCTTCCACCAACATATAAGGAGGAACATCGCGAGTAATGCGGCTCATCCCGCCAACCATCGCTAGCCGCCCAATCCGCACCCCTTGGTGAACTCCACTCATCCCTCCAATGCGCGCGTCTGATTCAATATGAACATCACCTCCCAAAGACACCGCATTGGTGATGATTACATTATTTTCAATCACACAATTATGGGCAACGTGAGTGTATGCCATGAGCAAATTGCCATTCCCAATTAGCGTGATTTCATTCGCATAAGTGGCACAGTTAATCGTGACGTATTCTCGAATGCGATTATCGTTCCCAATTTTGACTAGGCTTTCGGTGCCGTCATATTTTTTATCCTGGGAGGCTAACCCGATCGCGGCTCCAGGAAAAATTTGATTCCGCTCTCCAATTTCTGTCCATCCATCTAGCACCACGTGGGAGCCGATCACGGTGTCAGATCCGACCTTCACCTTGCCTCCGATAACGGCATAAGGCTCCACCTTCACCGTAGGGTGTAGCTCGGCACCGGGGTGAATAACTGCGGTTGGATGAATCAGAGTTGCCATAAAAATGATGAATGGTAAATGATGAGCTTTTGAATATGAGTTGAAAAACTCGAAGCTCAAGTCGCCTTAGTCTACCAGCGAAAACATAAATTCGCCTTCGGCTGCAAGTTGCCCATCGACTTCGGCACGACCTCGCATTTTGCCAAACCGACGGCGTTTGACGCTGATTAGTTCCACGGTCATGATCAACTGATCCCCTGGAACCACCGGACGGCGAAACCGAACGCCATCGATGCCCGCAAACATAAATAAACCGCCTTGAAGATCTGCCAGTTGGGTCAGCACTATCCCACCAACCTGTGCCATTGCTTCCACAATTAACACACCGGGCATAATGGGGCGACCGGGAAAGTGTCCTTGAAAATGGGGTTCATTGAAGGTGACATTTTTAATGCCAACGGCAGATTTTCCAGGAATGTAGTCGATGATGCGATCGACTAAAGCAAAGGGATACCGATGCGGCAGCAGTTTTTGAATTTCTTCGAGCAATAAAACAGTTTTGTCCGATGCGACAGCATCCGTTAAAGCGTCTGTTTTAAGCGGGGTAGGAAGCTCTTTATGAGTGGGCACTCGATCAGCAGTATTGACATCAGTAAGGATTGACATGGGCAGAGTTTAATAAGCGGGTGATGTCGAGAGGTGAAATATAGTGGCTGGCTCAGTTTCAGACCTTACCATGATTGGGGCGTTACGATCAGTTTGTGCGGAGCGCGTTGAGCGATCGCGCAAGTTGGGTATGCAAAGAATGGCTGGCTTTATACGCTATGAAGTGAGCCGTCGGAATGTCCAATAAACTTAAGTCTCCTATCAAGTCTAAAAGTTTATGACGCGCTGGCTCGTTTGGAAATCTTAAAGGCGGATTGACCCATCCTTCAGCGCTACAGACTAAAGCATTCTCTAAACTGCCCCCTTTAATCAACCCTTTAGTGCGCAGATACTCAATTTGGTGAGCTAAGCCAAACGTACGCGCCGGAGCAATTTCGATCTCAAAAGATGAATGAACCGTGAACTGATCTGCATGGGGTGACCAGCTATGCCACTGATTGCCGATCGCGGCTAAGTCAAAATCAATCCCATAGGTAAACCGCAGTTCAGCAGCGGGGATCGCCGCAACAAAAGCCTCCCCGTCCCGAATCCAAATAGGTTCTGGCAGCGACCAGGTTGAGCGCGGCGCGGTTTGAGCAATCACCCCTGCCTCAGCGATCGCGGTTGTCCACTCCTGCGCCGAGCCATCGAGTAAGGGAGCTTCTTCCCCGTCAATTTCAATTTGGGCATTGTCCACACCCATGCCTACCAATGCCGCTAGCAAATGTTCCACTGTGCGAACCGTCGCATTATTGGCGGCAAGCTCCGTTGACAGCATCGTTTGCCCAACGGCATCAATGTGGGCAGAAATTTTAGGAGAATCGGGCAGGTCAACCCGGATAAATGTCCGCCCGGAGCCAGCGATCGCGGGCAACACTCGAACCTTTGCCACTAAGCCGGTATGCAACCCAATGCCTGATCGAGTAAACTCACCCCCCAATGTGTGTTGAACCGGGTTCGACGCTGTTAAAGCCTGACTTTCTTGGCTCCGAACTTCTGCCTTCATTAGAATCGCTCTCCAATCCCAAAGTTTATCCGAGTGTCTCCTTGATCGTTTATCCCGAAGTCTACCCGAATTGGACCCAGTGGAGATTGAACTCGAACCCCAGCCCCATACCCATATCCACTGCCAGGTTTCCCCCGAATCCCCCCCGGATTGCCTGGAACCAGCCCTTGAGAGCCAAAACCATAGGCTCCATCGACAAAAAGGGCACCCGAAAAGATTGAAATAATTGGAAAACGATATTCAATCGTGCCTTGCACAAACGATCGCACCGATGCCAAATCTCCCTCATCATAGCCTCGGACTGAGTTTGCACCCCCTAAAGGAAATGCTTCATAGGGTGGCAAGTCTCCAATATAGTTGCCGCCTTGCACATTAAAGGCGATCGTTTGAGGGCAATCGCTAGGCTTAGGCTTAACGCTCCGACAGCCTTTGGTAATGCGAAGTAGCTGCACTGGAATATAAAAACTGTAGTTACCCCGAAGGCGATTAAACAAAATATTGCCTGATCCCAACGGAATGGATTGCTCAGTTCCTAGCCTTAAAAACGAGCCGCTAGTCGGTCTGGTTAGATCATTGCGGCGGTCTTGCACAATCCCAAATTGTAGTGCCAGCAGATCATCCCGCCCGGTGCCGCTAAAGCTGAGGTTGTTCCCAAGCTCATCCAATGGGCTGAGGTCGCCATCGCGATCGCGAATCGAAACCCGCTGATATTGCAAGCCCAAAGATGCAGTCCATTCAGCCCGTTTAAACACATTCCGGCTCAGCGGGCGGGTAAAGCTGATAAACCCACCCGATCGCAAAATTCGAGGAGTTTCACCATTGAGTAGATTTACTTCTGGGTCGCCCCCATCAAAAATTAGCGAAATCGTGCGCCGTCGGAAAAGGTTAACCGTGTAAGACGTGCGGTATGGATCGCCTCCAATCCACGGATCGGTAAAACTCAAGTCAAATAGCAACTCTCGTTGACCTACCTGCACTTCAGCCGAGAGCTTTTGGTTATTCCCCCCAAAGTTTTGCTGCTGATAGCCCACCGAGCCAAACAAACCGCTAGCAGAGCTAATTCCTGCGCTGGCAAAAATTGATCCGGCATTCTTCTCCGCCACATTGGCAACAACGACCACTTTGCGGGGATCGGTTTCGCTTGGCTGTAGCGATAGCCGCACGTCTTCAAAAATTCCTAACCCAAAAGCGCGCTGCAAATCTTGTTCGACAATTGCCCGATTAAAAATATCTCCAGGCTTGGTCTGAAATTCGCGCGTCACAATAAAGTCGCGAGTGCGTCCTCGAATCGGATTGCCTTTAGCGTCTTTATCATCCCCATCTTTGTTGATAAAACGGACTCTAATTCCTTCCACTTCACCCTCAGCCACTTGCAAGGTGACAATTCCTTCAGGCGAGACGGCTGGAGACTCTAAGACCTGTGCCAGAACGTATCCATTTTTTTGATACCATTCATTAACCTTTTTAATGCCATCTTGAAGACGATTCAGGTTCAAAACTTGACCATACTGCTCGCTAAAGGCTTCGGTCAGAATCGGCTCTGGCAAAACTCGGTTGCCTTCAACTTTAACGGCTTGCAAGACTGGGTTCACCTGCACTTCAAACGTAACCCGCACCCCCAAAGGAGTGTCTTCAGGCACCGCTTTTACGTTTGAGAAATAGCCCGTTGCAAAAATAGCGTTAATGTCTTCTTGAAGCTGAGAGCGGGTTGTGGTGCGCCCTGGCTGAGTTTTAATGACTCCATACACTTCGTCTTGTAGGACTGGTTCGGCTCCCTTAATCAGCACTTCGCCAACCAGCACCCTAGGCTCAGCTTCGGTGGAGCCAGCAGGGGCAGAGGGTGAAGGAATGGCGGGCGTAGTGGGAACAGGAGTTGCAGGATCGCCGGGAGTGGCTTCTGGCGCGGCGGGAGCATTAGGAGGAGTGGAGTCGGCGGGCAGTTGAAAGGTCGGAGCCGTTGGTTGAGGCGCACCGGGCGCAAGCGGATTGATGCGGATTCGATCTGGTGAGCCTTGCTCGGCTCCGCCTTGGGCAACAAGGGGGGGGGTAGTCAGCAAATCTACTGGAGAAAGAGGCTGTGAATCGGCAGTTTCATCAGGAACTGGCGCACTCGAAGCGCCCTCTTCCGAGGCAGTAGGCGCAATTTGCGAAACATTTGCGAAGCTTTCCACAGGACTCCCTCCGGGAATTGCTTCTGGTTGGGGGGGCGCTTGCAAGGGGAGAGGGGGCGCGATCGCACCTGCACTAAGCTCATCTGAACCCGATAAAGGAGACGATTGCGCTTTGACAGAGTGTGATAGTCCAACGGTTGCAGAAGCCGCTAGGAACGCTACCAATAAGGGAGATAACCGCATCTTGTTCAAGCTATATTGCACAACCACACACCAAATCCTGTTAAAGCAGGCATAGAGAACTCGTTCAATTAATTTGACTTTATCAATCAGATAGCGAGAATAGACTGTAAAAAGTCAGCCGTCAAATTTTACCGCATCAGTGCGTACCCGTACTGAATACTTGCTAAGTTTGAATTCTTCAGCAGTTTAATTTTTTAGATTGAATGGGCTAATACTTGCTGCACGACCCACTGATAAGCAGATTCGACTTCGCCCAAATCGTTTCGGAATCTATCTTTGTCCATAATGCGCCGAGATGGATCGGTCTCTGCCTGATTCCACAAACGGCAGGTGTCGGGGCTGATTTCGTCTGCCAACATCAATTGCTGATTGTGATCTAGTCCAAATTCCAGCTTGAAATCTACTAGGGTAATGCCACATTTCTGAAAGAAATCAGTCAAGATGTCGTTAATTTTAAGTGCCATCTCTGATATTTGATTGACTTGTTCAAGCGTGGCAAGTTTGGTTAACAGCAGGCGATCGCGGGTGAGCAAGGGATCGCCTAACTCATCGTTCTTGTAGTAAAACTCCACTAGGGGGGGTGAAATTAAAGTGCCCAACTCTAACCCCGTTTGTTTGCAAAGACTTCCTGCTGCCAAATTGCGGATCACCACTTCTATGGGAATGATGGTTGCCGCCTTGACCTGCATCTCAGTTTCACTCACCTGCTCAATAAAATGAGTTGGGATTCCGGCAGTTTCTAATTGTCGGAATAAATGACTTGAAATCGTGCAGTTCATTGCCCCTTTGCCTTGAATGATGCCGCGTTTTTGAGCATTAAACGCAGTAGCATCGTCCTTAAAAACAGATAGCAATACATTAGCCGTCTCCGTGGAGTAGAGAATTTTTGCTTTGCCTTCATAGAGCTTTTGATGAGTCATGCAACGATCGCCTTGATTAACAGATGGATAGGATTAGACTGACAATTTGAAAGCAAGCTTTAAACTAAATAGAGTGTCGGTACAATTGTCTCACCCTATTTCTTAATTCTGATGTCTTCGCCTGACTCTGTTCAACCCATTTGGCTTAGCATTTTGCGGCTGCTTCGCTGGGATAAACCTGCCGGACGCTTAATTTTAATGGTTCCGGCGCTATGGGCGGTGTTTTTAGCCGCACGAGGAACGCCGCCGCCCTTGCTGGTGGGCGTAATTATATTGGGAACGCTGGCAACCAGCGCTGCTGGCTGCGTGGTGAATGACCTATGGGATCGAAATATTGACCCTAAAGTTAAGCGGACGCGCGATCGCCCATTAGCGGCTCGGGCTTTATCAATTTGGGTGGGTTTGGGAGTGGCGATCGCGTCTTTTATCTGTGCTTGGATCTTGTCTCTTTACCTCAATCCTTTAACGTTTTGGTTGTGTGTGGCGGCAGTTCCAATTATTGTGCTGTATCCTTTGGCGAAGCGAGTTTTTCCAATCCCTCAACTGGTGCTGGCGATCGCGTGGGGCTTTGCCGTGCTGATTAGCTGGAGCGCGGTTAGCTGCGGTTCTACTCCGGCGGCTACAGCCTGTTTAGGCACGCCTACTTGGTTTTTGTGGGGCGCAACGGTCTTGTGGACTTTAGGATTTGATACGGTTTACGCCATGTCCGATCGCGAAGATGATCGCCGTCTGGGGGTAAACTCCAGTGCGCTATTTTTTGGGAAGTACGTCTCCCATGCCGTCGGGGCATTTTTTGCTGGCACCGTCATTTTGCTCGCAGCAGTTGGCAGCAACATGGGGCTGAATGGGGTCTACTGGTTCACGTGGGCGATCGCAACCGGGCTATGGATCTGGCAATACTACCGTCTTTGCCAAAAAACAATTCCTCATGCTGCCTATGGGCAAATCTTTCGGCAAAATGTGTGGGTTGGGTTTATTTTGCTTGGAGGCATGATCGCTGGCAATGGGCATTGACACTCCCACGGCTTAAGCCAGTGGGATTCTTGGTTCAGCGAAACCACTTAAACTAGATTCCTTGCAGTCTCTAGACCAGAGGTGGGATTCTCCCCAAGCGTTAATTCGGGTATGCCCTACCCTATTTGCATTTCTGCGAGTCCTGTTTAGATTTGAAGCAAATTCGCTCCAAAATGCTGTTCGTCTAGCTCCTCTGAATCTTTTACCTACTGCGAGGTGGAGTCTAGAAAAATGCAGTAGAACCGCATAGATTCAATTTTCAAGGTTCAGCGCTTGTCTTTCGACGGCTAGGTTTTTAAAGTGGTTGATTACCTTTCCACTACAATCAAGATACCGCAAATCGAGGTAGTTTGATTGTGTCGAAGCCAGAAATATTCGTGACTTTTCGTGTCACGCAGGAGGAGAAAGATTTGCTAAAACAATACTGTGAACAATCGGCAAGGAATCAAACTGATGTCTTGAGAGAGCTCATCCGCTCTCTACAACGACGACTGAAATAGTGACTCTGTGGCTGAAGCAGCCACGCAGGAACCCTAACTACATCCCACGGCTGAAGCGCGATGGGTTTTGCGGGTTCCTGAAACCTCCCGTCCCTATAAATTGTACTAATCTTTCTCGCGGCTTGATACTCTGTGGCTGAAGCAGCCCCGTGGGAACCCCTTCTACATCCCACGGCTAAAGCGGATGGGCTTTAAGGGTTCCCCAGCCCTCCCTAATTCCTGTAAGGTAGGATCATTGCTGCTAATCACTTCCGCTGACCTATGAAGCTATCGTTCAAACAACTGGCTACCTATGTATCGTTGCTCGCAGTCGGGAGTGGGGTGGGAATAATCGGCAGTCAATATTGGGGCGATCGAGTGCCGGAGAAGCCCAGCACCTCTGCGCCTCCTGTCTTAGTAAAACCAATAGTCAGCAATAATAAGCTGCTAGCCAAAGCTTCAGAGTCAGCGAGTTCAAACTTTATTGCGGTAGCGGTAGAACGGGTAGGACCGGCGGTGGTGCGAATTGATTCATCTCGCAAAATTACCAATGATTTGCCTGAAGCTCTGCGATCGCCCTTGTTTCGCCGCTTTTTTGGCGGTGATTCTCCCGCTGAACCCAAAGAGCGGGTTGAACGAGGCACCGGTTCCGGGTTCATCTTGTCTCAAAATGGGCAAATCATCACCAATGCCCATGTCGTGTCTGGTTCTCCAACTGTGGAAGTGACGCTGAGAGATGGGCGCACTTTTGAAGGGCGAGTTATGGGAGTAGATTCTGTGACCGATGTGGCAGTGGTAAAAATCAGCGCGAAGGATCTGCCTGTGGTGAAATTGGGCAAATCGGCAGGGCTAGCTCCGGGGCAGTGGGCGATCGCGATTGGCAATCCGCTGGGGTTAGATAATACGGTCACGGCTGGCATCATCAGCGCGATCGGGCGATCGAGTTCTCAAGTCGGCGTACCCGATAAGCGCGTTAGCTTCATTCAAACCGATGCCGCGATCAATCCAGGCAATTCCGGTGGACCATTATTAAACGATCTGGGCGAAGTCATTGGGGTAAACACGGCAATCCGTGCTGATGCCCAAGGATTGGGGTTTGCCATTCCGATCGAAACGGCTCAACGAGTTGCTGAACAACTCATCAGCAAAGGCAAGGTTGAACATCCCTTTCTGGGGGTACAAATGGTGGACCTCACCCCCAACTTGCGCAAAGAAATCAACGAAAATAATGACTTGAAGCTCAAAATCAACCGGGATCAAGGCGTGTTAATTGTCCGCGTGATGGATAACTCTCCCGCTGCCCAAGCCGGCATTCAACAGGGTGATGTGATTCAAAAAGTGGATGGTCAACTTGTGAAATCTGCCGTGGAAGTGCAGGCGAAGGTAGAAACCAGCAAAATTGGCGGCAACTTATCGCTAGAGATCAGTCGCAATGGGCAAACCCGCCAAATCCAGATTCAGCCAAGGGCTTTTCCCAAGGATCGACAGAATTAGGAATTAGGGATTAACGCGATATGCAACACCCGACACCTGCTCAATCTTTATCCGATGGCAGCGAGTTTCCTAAAAGAGATTCCATATCCATTCGCTGTTCCATTTGACGCAAGAAATAGCCCGTCATCATTGCAGAAATCATTAGACCTGCTAGATTTTCGCGATCGGTCGTGATTTTGACATCAAAGCCTTCGGGAGGCAACACTCCCAATAAGCCATGCACATTGTGAGTAATAATTTGCTTGACTTCGGGGCTAACCGACTTTGCTACCTGAGCCAACACTTCCGGCGGCTGATGCTGAAGATATTGCAGAAGTGGGTTAACTTCTTGGACTTCAGCATCAGAATTCAAAAAGTTTGCGCTGTCAGAATTGAAAACCATTGAAGACTTCGTTAGGATTCGTTGTGACTATTCTGACATTTTCAGCCGAGAGTTTCACCTGTACTAGATGGAGGGGTGCCATTATTACTTAAGTACTGGGTGATCTCTAAAGTTTGGTCAGAATTTAGCTGAAAATACTGATGAAATTTTTCGGTGACTTGAAGCCAGAACGATCGCCCGTCTGATTGTTTTCGTTTGCGGACAAAGCCTAGTTCAACCAGTTCTTGAACGTGCTGATAAACGTTTGAACCCCGAATTTCAACTAGGTCTGTTTGAGAGATTTTGCCCTTAAGCGCGATCGCGGCTAAGGTTCGCAGGGCACCCAACCCCACATCCGCTGGCAGCAAGGTTTGCAACAGACTATGAAAAGTGTCACGCAGTTGCAAGCTATAGCCGCTGGGCGTTTCCATCACTTCTAAGGCGCTATCCCGATGGGCATAGTCTTCCATCAGTTCCAGCAGTCCTTCTTTAGCCGTAGCGCGATCGCAGCCCGCATATTCAGCTATTTCTGCCACAGTTAACGGCTGTGCCTTGAGATATAAAATGGCTTCGATTGTGCTGGAAAGTCGGGGCATGGAGAAAGAACTGAAGGGATAAAATCAGAAGTCGAAAAAACTCTTAGACCTTAAAAACGAGGCGCAGTAGGCGATCGGCGAACGGGTGAAAGTCGTTCTTCATCGCTGGGTTGGCTGCTTTTCCAGCTTAGCGGATTTTTCGGTAGGCTCCGTTGCTTTTTGAGTCGCTTAAACCTTCCTGATAGGGCGCGATCGCCAGCGGAGAAAAATAAGTGCGGTCGTGTGCCCCTGTTTTATTTGACATTCAAGGTTGCTACCATGAAATATACCGATCTTTCGCCTGTTTCTGCGAACCGCTTGCCCTTCAAATCGGTTATTCCGCTGCTCCTCTCGGCAACGAACCTGATGACGTGTTCGGCTGCGAATGCCCCCGCGATCGCGGTTGAGGTGCCCAGTCGCAGCGTCATACTTGCCCAAACCGCCCGCGATCGCGAAGTTTCCATGCCTGGAGCATACATCAGCGCCGTCTTGCAGGATGCCTACAAGCTTACCAAGCTTCCACCCGCCACGCTCAAAGTAGCTCAGGTGAAAGCAGCGACTTTTAGCAATTCCTGCATGTTCAATTTTGGCGACGTTTGCACCCAGGACTATAACCCCGTGGCAGGTTGGGATGTGCTGGTGCAGGGCAATAACCAAACCTGGAACTATCGCATCGATCAAACGGGTTCCAAGATTGTGATCAATCCCAAAAGTGCCGCCGCAAATACCCTGCCAGTGATGGTGCAAAATCAGATTTTGACGGCTGCCACGAGTCAAGCGGGTCTGCCTCCTACCAATATAAAAATTACTCAAGCCACTGCCAAAACCTTTGGCAACCCCTGCGTGTTCAATTTTGGCGACGTTTGCACATTTGACTATCGCCCGATTGAAGGATGGGAAGTGTTAGTCGCCGTGCGCGGACAAACCTGGACATACCACATTGACAAAACCGGATCGCAAATCGCGATCGACCCGAAAATGGGCGGCACCAGCGCTCAGTTGCCTAAGGTGGTGCAAACGGCGGTGATGCAAGATGCCATGCAGTGGTCGCGGTCGCAAACTGTAAAAATTGCAGCAGCCCGACCGCAAACCTGGAGCAATAGCTGTTCCTTTGGCTTTGGCAGCACCTGCCCGATGATCTATCAGCCGATCGCCGGCTGGGAAGTGAAGGTCAGCACCGATCAATTGAATTGGACTTATCACACCAATCAAACCGGGACGCAGCTTGTGATGGATCGCCGCCCCCGGTTGCCCGCCCCGGTTGCCGACGCGATCGCTCAAGATATTCTCCAGCGCAATGGACGTGCCGCCCGTGCCGAAGCCCTGCGCTTTTTAGATGTAAAGCAGCAACCGAATCGCTCTTGCGTGTTGCTGGGTGGATGCCGCGACGAAAATAACTGGCTGGCGATCGTTGCCAATGGTCAGCAGCAATGGGGCTATCAATCGAATGAACGGGGATCGCGGGTCACTCCGATCTCAGTGAGCCAAGTGGTTCAGGCGAATGATCGGGCAATGCGCGATCGTTAACTCGACTTGCTCTGTCGAGCGGTGTATGGTGTGGGAAGTAAGCAATTTAGCACGGCTCTATGTCCATCCCTGACTTAATTCATAGCCGCCTCAACCCGATTTACGCCACTTTGGATACCGCGACAACGGGCACAATTTTGCGTCCTTGGGATGTGGGAGACGAAGTGATTGAACTGCAAGAGTTATTGAAAGCGTTTGGTTTTAAGCTGGCGGTTACCGGTGAGTACAACAGCCGCACCGAAGATTGCGTCATGATTTTTCAGCGCCGTCATGGGTTTCGGGTCGATGCGGTGATTGGACCTAAAACCTGGGCAGCACTCAAGCTGGGCGTTAAACCGGGTAGCCGGGTGCTGCGTAAAGGCTTATCTGGCTTTGATGTCTACGAATTGCAAGGGTTGTTGAACATTTGCGGCTACGCGATCGCGCGGGATGGCTTTTTTGAAGATGAGACTGATCAAGCCGTCACGGAATTTCAACAACAGCACAAGCTGAGAGACACTGGCATCGTCGATCGCATCATGTGGGCAATGCTGCAAAACCGCGATCGCTAGTTCTTTTAACTCCAAACCCTACATGAATGGTTGCTCTCTATTCTCCTTGAAAAAATAGACGGATTTTCATGAATTAAAGCTGAACCGTTTTACGACGTGATACAGAGTAGTAACGCAAGGGCAAGATGCTTCCCGCATCCGAACCTCGCCACTTTTGCACTCAACTTGTATCGCAGCAATGGTTTTCAAAACATGGCTCAAGTTCAGTGTTTTGCAAGCTTTGGGCTTATCATACTCAAAGAATTATTAAAATGAAATAGCCCTGCACAATCAAGAATCTTCAGCCAATGATTATTCCTTTGACCCAGCATTGGCATGGAACTCTGCACCTCAACTTTGCACGATACGGCAACGCCACACGCCTCATATCAGAGCAGGTGAAAGCACCGCTAAAGGTGCAGAGACCATTTTATCCTGAAGGCGATACCGTTTGTCATAGCGTGATTTTGCACACGGCAGGGGGAATTGTGGGCGGCGATCGCCTTTCCCTCACTATTCACCTGCACCCTCAAGCTCAGGCATTGATCACCACCGCCGCCGCCGCCAAACTCTATCGCTCTAGTGGATTAGAAGCTCAACAAACCGTGCAGATTCACATCGCCGAAGGAGCTTGTCTAGAATGGCTACCCCAAGAAACGATCGCATTTAATCAGGCAATTTATCGACAGGATATGCGGATTGATTTAGCGCCGGGTGCCTGTTGGCTCGGTTGGGATATTACCCGCTTTGGACGCACAGCCCGAGGTGAAAAGTTTGTTCAGGGAAACTGGCGATCGCACACCGAAGTCTGGCAAAACGATCGCCCGTTGTGGATCGATCGCTCATGGCTTCCGGGCAGCGAAGACGCGTTTCATAGCCCTCATGGGTTAAAAGGATGTCCCATTGTGGGCAGTTTCGCTTTTATCGGGCAGCCCGTGGAGCCTGAACTGGTCGAAAAAGCGCGATCGCTGTGGGTCGGCACCTCTGGCGAAATTGGCGTAACCCGTTTGCTGTGTGGGCTACTATGTCGCTATCGCGGCAGTTCTACGATGGAAGCACGGCAGTGGCTAATGGCAGTCTGGCAACTGGTGCGATCGACTCATCTCCAGCGCTCTGCCTGCACTCCCCGCGTTTGGCAACTCTAAATGAACCTCTTTTGACTTAGAGTACAATCACTCAAGATCTGCTGCGATTGCTTGATGAGCTTGAGATTAGCGTTAGAAGTGAGGAATAGAACGCACTATGCAACTGACTCCGCAAGAAAAAGATAAATTGCTGATTTTTACGGCTGCACTGCTGGCAGAACGGCGTAAAGCGCGGGGTGTAAAGCTAAATTACCCCGAAGCGATCGCCTACATTACCGCCGCGATCCTGGAGGGCGCACGGGATGGGCGCACCGTGTCTGATCTGATGAGTTATGGCACCACTTTGTTAACCCAAGCCGATGTCATGGACGGCATTGCCAGCATGATTCACGATGTCCAAGTGGAAGCCACTTTTCCCGATGGCACCAAGCTGGTCACTGTGCATAACCCCATTCGGTAAGCGCCTGTATGATTAAAAGCGATCGCCTACTCTTGCGGTCCTGTAATCTGGAACCTCTTGACTGGCTACAAACCAATCCTCGCAACCTAGAGCAACACTTAGGCATCTCAATTCCTGACCATGCTTTTATCCATCCATTTGTTACAGTCTTTCAAGCTCACACTCTGGCAGCGCCCCGTGCTTCCACACGAGTGCTAGAAAAAGTCGGTATGAAACAGGGAGAAGCCTTTCACGACCCTGAAGACGGGAATCGGTGGCGCTGGCAATTCAACCAAAACGATGATGAAAAGGAGTAACCCATGATTCCCGGTGAACTATTGATTGAAGACGGCGACATTGAACTGAATGCCGGACGACCCACCGTAACGCTGATGGTGGCAAATACGGGCGATCGCCCCATTCAAATTGGCTCCCACTTCCATTTTTATGAAGTCAACGAGGCGTTGCAGTGCGGTA
Source organism: Leptolyngbyaceae cyanobacterium (assembly GCA_041752515.1). GTDB lineage: Bacteria > Cyanobacteriota > Cyanobacteriia > Leptolyngbyales > Leptolyngbyaceae > ULC077BIN1. The sequence goes on from JBGSWI010000089.1 coordinate 36,730, forward strand.
GCGCAAGCGCTGACTCGTCAGGTCGCGCGCAGGCGTTTGGGATGCGCCTGGATATTCCCGCTGGAACTGCCGTTCGCTTTGAACCGGGCGATGAAAAAGAAGTAACGTTAGTAGCGTTGGCAGGCACTCGCGAAGTCTATGGCTTGAACAACAAAGTGGATGGTCATTTAGACGGCAAGGCGAAGAAAGAAAAGGGGAAAAAGAAAAAATAGAACTAAAACCATGAATCCAGATCAAATTATCTTTCAAGAAAAATGGATGGCTGTTAAGCAAACCCCTAGAGATTTTCAATATTTGGAGAGAAAGGGCAAAGATTCGGTTGCAGTATTTCTATTGAGGGAAAGCGGTAAAAATCTAGCGCAATACGAAGTTCTGATTCGACAGCAACCGCTGTGTATTGACAATACCGCAATCGATGAGTGCATCTCATACCAATTTAAATTAAGGTAGTTACGGATCAGATAAACTGAGGGATGTAGAGATGAGGTCTAATGATGGCTGGAGTCAGCGCGATTGCAATCAAAGAAAGCCTTGAGGAGTTAGGCGAACGGTTACGAGAAGTTGAA
>JBGSWI010000090.1:0-13778 GCA_041752515.1 Leptolyngbyaceae cyanobacterium
TGGAAAGAGACGGGGGCAGCGGTTGTACTCAGTTTAAGAACGTTGGTCTTAACGCCAACTCGATGGAATCAATTTTGGAACAAACTCAATCAATATGGCTTTCCTGTTGCTCTCTAGTTTATCAAGTTGAGGTCGCACCCACTTCACTGACGCTATTTGTAAATGTCATTTGAATATCCTTAGCGGTTGCCATTGGGCATACCACTTCAAGAGCCGCCTGAATCACCGCAACCAACGGCACAGGGGCAGCCATTAGCTGTAATTTCCCATGAACAATACGAGATACATCTAGTAGATCTTCAATCAATTGAGATTGCGAACGAGCATTACGTTCAATGGCTTCCAATGCACGAGGAATAATATCTGGATTTAGGGAACGAGTGCGGAGCAGGTTTGCCCAGCCCAGGATGGAGTTAATCGGCGATCGCAATTCATGAGAGACGATCGCCAAAAATTCATCTTTCGTATGGTTTGCTTCTTCTGCCGTGGCACGAGCCGTTTGCTCTAGCTGTAGCAGTCGCACCCGTTCATCAGCCAGTTGCTTTTGATCATGAACATCCGTGCAAGTGCCAAACCATTGAACCACGCGACCTTGATCATCTTTTAAGGGCAACCCTTTAGCTATTTGCCAGCGATAAGCACAATCGGATTGTCGCCTTAATCGATATTCATGATTGTAGGGAAGCCCTTGATCGACGGCTGCCGTCCAGACTTTATAAGTGTGCTGCATATCATCAGGATGCACCGCAGTTAACCAGCCCAACCCCAATACTTGCTTTGATGTCAACCCGGTGTAGTCGCAGAATTTTTGATTCATGTAGGTGCATAACCCCGCCGTATTACACGTCCACACGAGATGAGGAATCACCTCTGCTAAATATCGATAGTGTTCTTCGCTCTGACGAAGTGCCCGATCGGTCTGCTTGGCGTTAGTAATGTCTAAAATAAAGGCGATCGACTCTCTACGGGCTTCACCGAGCAGGCTGTAGCCGACTAACACTGGAATACGACTGCCATCTTTACGAAGATACTCTTTCTCGTAAGGGGTGCAAGCTCCTCTTGCTTGCGCTTCAGCAATGCCCAGTTCATCCAATGGCAGATACTCTGATGGCGTGATGGTATCCCAACGCAGTTTACCCATTTCCAACTCTGCTCGACTGTAGCCAACGATGCGAAGAAATTCGTCGTTCGCTTGTTGAATACCGCCATCCACATCGCCAAAAAGAATGCCGACTACATCGGCATCCATAAAACTGCTCAATCGAGCTTCGCTGGCTAGAAGGGACTCTTTTGCCAGTTTGCGATCGCTGATATCAGTCGTACTGCCAACGGCTTTGATGGGCTGACCCGCCTCATTTTTGATGATAATCCCTTGATCCTGTACCCAACAATAGTGACCTTGTTTATGGAGGACTCGATATTCAGAGCTATAGCGATCAGTGTGGGCAAAATCTAGTATTTTGTGGTTTTGCATCCAAGCGGCATCTTCTGGATGAGCTAGATTGATCCACCATTCTCTGGTTGGCTCAGCATCCTCTAGGTCATACCCCAACAGTTCTGTGAGTCCACGGGTGCGATTAACTCCATCAGTCAGCAAATCCCATTCATAAATCAAGCAGTTTACAGCGCTGGCAGCCCGTTCAAATCGAGCGATCGCGCAGGTTAGCTCTAACTCAGTTTGCTTACGGGTCGTAATATCTTGGGTGGTGCCCAGAATCTGATGAATTTGCCCGTTCGGTAAGCGCTTAAACACCACTTCACGACCCCAAAACCAGCGCCATTCGCCATTGGCGTGCTGCATTCGATATTCCAACTCAAACACCCTGCCATCGGGTGCTTGCTGCATTTGATCGAGATGAGTCGGAATCCCTGCCAAATCATCAGGATGAATCAGAATTGACAATAAATCGGCACCCATTGCCTGAATTTGCTCCGGGCGATAGCCCAACAGTTCGCCAGTTTGCCGATTGACATAGATGTTGCGCTGCTCACTCGCATCGTAGAGATATAAAATTCCAGGGATAGTTTCAGCGATCTGCTGGAGCAATCGCAAGCTTTCTTTGAGTGGATTATCGATTTCTGCGGGCACATTTTGATGTAAACATAGGGCGCTGTTTTTTGGCTTCTGTAGCGCATTTTGGATCGTCAGCCGCAATTGGTCGGCGCTGGTCTCTTGTCTAATTAGGTAATCGCTAGCCCCGCCTTTCATTGCGCTGACCGCGATCGCCACCGAACGGTCAGCGGCTATGATCACCACGGGCGGGGGATTTAGGGTCTCTGCCTGCAATCGTTCTAGAAACTCTAGCGCATTCAAGTCGGGCAACTGAAAATTTAATAAGATGCAATCAATCTGATGATTTCGCACCATGCTCAGCCCATGAAACCCTGAATCGGCTTCTAAAATTGTGGATGAAGTAGCTTCTATCAAAAACGCTTGACGACACCATTCCCGTGACTCAGCATGATCGTCAATTTTATTTAAGGCGATTTTGCGTACATCTTAAGGTGATGAAGTAAGCTCAACGCTAGAAAAAGCGATTTTTGAATACTCCGGAATCAACAATCTCGGATCAGCATCCTAGATAATAAAGCTGACACAACCATTTTTGCTATGGGTCAAAAACAGTTTCTATTTACACCCACCAAGTCTCCCGCTCGTTCTCCTGCTAAGGGCATGGTTATGAATTTGCCGCATCCCCAAAAATTTCTTCTCCCGTTCCTGATCGGTGTCGTTCTTGTTCCGATCGCCCTGGCTGAAACGGTCTCTGCAAAAAATGATTCTCTGGCTTTGCCCCAGACTGATTCGGTTGACCAGATAGGAGGAAGGCTGCGATCGCCCTTCTTACTCGCCCAACAAAGTAACTTCAGCAGCTTTTTTGAAGACGGGCGCTTGTTAAATGAGAATCGACTCCGCAGGCAACCCCCTAACCCCACGATCCCTGTTGCTCAGAACTCTCAGTTTTGGCAACCCATCTTTTTTCGGTCTGGTGGGTTCTCGTTTTGGATGCCCCCCGGAACGCTCAGCGAAGAAAGCGTTGTGTTACCTACATCGGTTGGGACAGTCAACTTTCGGACGCTGGCAGCGAATTCTGACACCTCTCGCTATGTGGTAGGTTACGCGGAACAACTCACCCCTGAGCAACTCAAAAATCCACAGTTTTTGCTCGTTGCGATCGCCAACAAAGTTGTCCCGTCATCCAAATTTACGCTGGTTCGCAATCAAGCCGTCACCCAGGCAGGGGTTCAAGGTCGGGAGCTAACCTACCAGAGTGCGACCGAGGTGATTGTTTTTCGGGCATTTCTGAGGCAAAACACGGGTTATGTGATTGGGGCGCGATCGCCCAAAAGTGCAGGAGTCCCTTCTCGGCAAACGACCACCTTCCTGAATTCCTTTGAATTTTTAAGTTAATAAACCACGCAAGGAGATGGACGGATGGAACCATCGACAACTCTTACCCCCGAAGTAGTCCGCAGTATTGCTCGTGAAGCCTATACCTACGGGTTTCCCCTAGTCGAAAGCTATAAAACCTTTTACAAACAGGCGATCGACACCCGCGACCCAAATTTCAAAGCGTCCATTAATCAGATTGGTCATGCTAGAGGAGTCAGCACACCCGATGACACGCAGGTTATCACCCCTAACACCGACACGCCCTATTCCTATCTCTGGGCTGATCTGCGGACTGAGCCAATCGTCGTTACCATGCCTGCGATCGAGCCAAACCGTTACTACACTGGGCAAATCATTGATCTGTATACCCATAACGCTGCCTATCTCGGTACTCGCGTTTTCAGCAACGATGGGGGAAACTTCCTGGTTGTAGGACCCGGTTGGGACGGTGATACACCGGACAATATCCGAGCGGTGATTCGGTGTGAGACTGAGGTGTTTTACCTCTTTTTCCGCACCCAGCTCTTTAATCCATCCGATCTAGAGCAGGTGCAGACGATTCAGGCTGGCATCAAGGCGCAATCTCTGTCGCAGTTTGTGGGCAAACCCGCCCCCCCAGCGGCACCCGCGATTTCCTGGCTCCCACTGGTGGAGGGCATGACGGAGACACCCGTGCTATTCAGCTATCTCAACTTTTTGCTGCAATTTGCCCCCACTCATCCGTCTGAGACGCAACTGATGGGTCGATTTGCCCAGTTAGGTATTGGTGCAGGCAAGCCCTTTGATATCGCAACTTTTACCCCAGAGATCAAGCAGGCGATCGCTGATGGTATCGCCGACTTCTGGCAGCAAGACTTTGCAGGCATCATGCAGCGCGTCAACACGGGAGAACTGTCCAGCGGTGATGTGTTCGGCACCCGCGAGTTTCTCCAGAACAACTACCTGTATCGCTGCCTCGCTGCAAAATTGGGCATCTATGGTAATTCTCGTGACGAAGCCATTTATCAACCCTACTTTGTCGATGCCGACAACAACAAACTCGATGCCTCACAACATCGTTACACCCTGCGCTTTGAGCACAATCAACTGCCCCCCGCCCATGCCTTCTGGTCGATCACGATGTATGACGGCAAAGCTCAACTCCTCGTCCACAATCCACTCCAACGATATGTCTTGAATTCCACCATGCTGGAAACCTTCCAGTTTGGTGAGGATGGCTCTCTTACCTTTTATTTCCAGAAGGATTCACCCGGAGGCGATTTGGAATCGAATTGGCTACCCGCACCCGATGACCCCTTCTACCTCATCCTGCGGATTTACTTGCCCAAACCCGAAGTCCTCAACGGCACCTGGAAGCAACCCCCATTGCAGCGAATTCAATAAAGGTCGGAGATTTCATGACAGTGCAAACGATTTAATTCTTTGAGGAAAACCCCATGCAGGACGATACAACTCAAGCGCAAACGCTACCGATGACTGGCACCATCCAATCCCGCATCGGATCGTTGGATTTTGAGGGGGGATATCCAACGTCGGAAACCATTGCCACACTCTATGACGAACTCGACTTCCAGCGGGCGGTGCAGACCTACCTCTGGGCGATTCCCCTGGTCAGCTTCGCGGCTTGGCAGGAGGCTCATGAGACAGTGTTGGGGCAGGAGGACGGCGACCTGATTCTGACGACCAGCTTTCGTGAAAAATTGGGTATTCTGACCGCTAATACCACTACGCCTTATTTAGTCGGTTTTCTGAATCTGCAACGCACGGGACCCCTGGTGATCGATTATCCAAAAGGGCAGACCGCTGGCGGTATTCTGGATTTTTGGCAGCGTCCAATTACGGATTTGGGACTGACGGGACCGGATCAGGGAGTCGGCGGCAAGTACCTCGTAATTGCTCCCGGACAGGAGATTCCCCAGGGGGCTGAGGGCTATCGGATTGTGCAGTCGCCCATGAACAATATCATGCATGGCTTCCGGGTGCTGGTCACCGATCCGCAGGAAGGTGAAGCGCTTAGTGCCAGTTATCAGGTGTACTCCTATGCGCAACGGCAGCATCCCCGCAAGACCCGGATTATTCCGGCGGCAGATAAAGTCTGGAGCGCTTGGCCCGCTAGCAGCATGGACTACTGGCGATTGCTGGCTAAGATGCTGAACGAAGAGCCAGTACATGAACGCGATCGCATGATGGTTGCCATGCTCAAACCCCTGGGCATCGAAAAGGGTCAACCGTTCCAGCCTGATGCTCGTCAGCAGAAGATTCTGGAACAGGCGGCGATCGTGGGGGAAGCAATGGCTCGGAGTATTAGCTATGCCAAACGTCAACCGGAAGCGTACATCTGGCCCGGAACGCACTGGGCAAATCTCGTCCTATTGGAAGCCAATCAGGAGACGGAACACCACACCGCCTTGGATGAGCGCACCGCCTATTTCTACGAGGCTGTAACCCTGAGTGCTGGAATGACGACCAAAACCCCCGGTATGGGACAGCAGTACATGGGCATTGAGAAAGATAAAGCAGGCAATTGGCTTCAGGGCGGCAACCATTACACCCTCCATGTGCCGCCGAATGCACCCGTGAAACAGTTCTGGGCGATGACGCTCTACGACACTGAAACCCGCCGCTTTATCGACAATCCCCACGACATTGCAGGCTTGGATTCGCGTCTGGATCTGATCCAGAATGCCGATGGTTCCGTGGATCTCTATTTTGCTCCCACATCACCCACGGGCAAGGAGAACAACTGGATACCCACTGTGGCAGATCGGGGTTGGTTTGCCATCTTCCGGTTTTATGCGCCCACTGAACCCTACTTCGATCGCACCTGGTCGCTGCCAGATATTGCAAAAGTGGAGTAATGGTCACAGCCTAACTTGCGGCAGATGGCGATCGCGAAGCCAGTTATGACCCCAATTTGCCCGATGTTAAAAATCCCCGCAAAGTCATTAAAGGCGGTTCCTTTTTGTGTGCGCCCAGTTATGGTCGCCGCTATCGTCCGCCTGCCCCCATGGCTGAACCCGTGGATACTTCCAGCAGTCATTTAGCGTTTCGTTTGATTGTGCGTCCATAATCAATCAACAATTTAGGAGAACTACCATGTTTAATCGTGAAAGTCGGCAAGAACGGCGGGAAGAGCGGCGCAATAGTGGGAACAAAATTTATAAGATGCGCCAACGCATGATTGCCATTGGCGATGATTTCTGGATTGAAAATCAGCAAGGCGATCGCGTGTTCAAAGTCGATGGTAAAGCCTTGCGAATTCGCAATACGCTGGTGTTTGAAGACGCGGCAGGTCAAGAACTCTGCAAGATTCAGGAGCGGATGTTACGGCTCAAGGACACGATGGAAATTGAGGGTGCCAGCGGAGAACGGCTGGCTCTGGTGAAAAAAGCGCTGATTGCGCCCCTCCGCGATCGCTGGGTGGTCAAGATTGGGGAAGGTCCCGACCTGGATGTGCAGGGTAATATTCTGGATCACGCCTATACCATTGAAACTGGACGCAATAAAGTTGCTGAAGTCTCGAAGCGCTGGTTTCGTCTGGCTGATGTGTACGGCGTAGAAATCGAGCCGGGGCAAAACGATATCTTGATTTTGGCAGTGACCATCGCAATCGATATGATGGCGCACGATTAAATGATTTACTGCCAGGTTAGTCGGATCGCATAGCTGACCTAGTGAGCGGATAAAATGGGCTTCGCCAAGCCCTGAAAACCTTTTAGAACCGTTCAAACAGGTGTTTGAACGGTTCTAAAAGGTTCAATAAAAACTTATTTTGCATTTTCTATACTTTCTAAAGTTTCTACAAGTACTTTATCGCCTAAGTCAATTCGTATCAGCCCAAGTCGAGGATTTTCTAAATCAAGAATGACATACGTGATTGCAGATATTGTCACGCAGAATATGACCATGTAGAATAACGGTCTCCTTTGATTGACGGACATAGTTTGCCCAACCAAAAAAGCGGAAGTTAAGGCAAGAACAAATAATAAAATGTAGACAATCATCGGTGGATGGGTGCGGGTCGCTTGTAACCGTTCATTGGCAACATCAATCACTTCATTGGTGGAGCTTAGAACCAGAGTAATGATTCCAGGGTTTTTGTCTTGTAGAACAGAAGCATTCGCAATTTCCCAGATTTGATTTTGTAATTCTAGACTTTGGCGGAAGTAAGAATTAGATAGCTGCCGATTTGCGTAAGTCTCAAATACATTGACGCGGAATCGAACATACTCCCTGTAAAGGGGACGCAACTTATCTTGATCAGTCTTTGGCAGTAAGTCAATTCTGTAGTACGCCGTGCCGATGGCGTTTGCCTCCTTTAAAACGAGCTTAACTCGGTCCTCATAGCGGGATAATGTTCCCGTAAAAGTGAACGCTAAAATTAAACCTAAAATACCAAAAACAGAACTCTCAACTGCACCCGATCCTTCGGCTTTACTGTCTGGATACTTTTCTAGTCTGCGCTTACCAATCCGATAGCCAGTTTCAATGCTTCCAGCCATACCCAAACAGAGCAATGTTGTCGATAAGAGTGCTACAGCAATAAATTCCATGATTTTTCAAATAAAGTGTTGATGATTGTACGGCAGTTTGCAGTCCCCTAGCGGACAACAAAAGATATTGCCGAACACTCCAATCAAAAATTTATGATGACCAGCTTTGAGGTAAGTAACAGTCGCTATCTCTACTTCAAGGTATCTGACGGTAACTCGCCAAACATGGTTTTGTAGTCTCGGCTGAAGTGACCGAGACTCTGAAAGGTAAAGCGGTTAGCGATTTCCGCGATCGCAGTTGTTTCTGGATCTGCCTGTTGCAGTTGGGTTCTCACCTTCTGCAAACGCAGGGTTTTGAGATACGCCATCGGACTCACCCCAAACACTTCCTTAAACCCGTAGTTCAATGGTCGTTCACTGCTGTGCAACGCTTGACAAAGTGACATCAAGGTGACGGGTGTTTCCAGATGCGCCCCCATATATTCTTCAGCTTGCATCACCAGATTAAAGCGACGGGGCGATCGCAACGATAAATCTGACGGGGGAGCGGCAGCGGGAATGGACTCGATCAGTAAGGGAATGAAATCTTCCAGCATCGGGAGGGATTGAGTTGCACTGAAATACTCAGGATGATGGCGTGCTATGTAGTATAAATTTTTCAGATAAACTTGCACACTGCTCATCATGTCTGGAATGGTGACAAAGTTATTTCGGAAAAAGCTAGCATTCAAATCAGGGCGCTGCATCAGTTCGGCATAGAGGTGAAATACCTCCTCTGGAATTTGCGCCACACAGACGAGGCTATTCGCAGGCACAATCAGATCCACTTCCCGTATGGGATCAAATCCAAATGAGGTGGTTTGAGGGATGGCGAATTTGTAGGCAAAAAAGTCTTGCTCACCCGTTTGCAAAATAAAGCTAAATTCCAGACATCCTTTGCCTTTAGCTCCCATCACTTGCACTGGAGACGATATCTGGGTAAAAGAAAAGCTAATTTGTTGACTCTCAACCAACAGCAAATCGCAGTGAAACGCTTTTAAGCTCAGTTGCCGAATCGTCGTCTGCCGTCGAGCATTCAAAGCCTGACTCAATAGTTCAGGGTTGCGAAAATGGTACTGGAGGATTGAAGAATCAGGCATCATGCTACTCGCATTACAAGATATTTACGGAGTTCCGTTTAAAGGCTTAAGAACGATGCGTTGAAACTTGTTACAAAAAAAGCAGTTTTTGAATATTCTACGACAAAACTATCATTAGATAATGCTAGAGATTCATAGCTTTCATCTCCTTCGCCATGCGTAACGTGATGAAGGAGAGTTATAACGCCCACCTAGCACTGGCTTTTCAACTTTGAGCGTTCTGACCAAAGCGATATTTTTTAATCCATTGATTTCTTCTAACTCCGCTGGAGACAACCACTTATGACTACAGGCAAGAAACCAAACATTTTGATTCTTTGGGGTGACGATATTGGCTGGTGGAACATCAGCTATAACAGTCGCGGTCAAATGGGCTACCGCACTCCCAACATCGATCGCGTCGGCAATGAAGGAGTCGCCTTCACCGATTACTACGGTCAGCAGAGTTGTACCGCCGGTCGAGCCGCTTTCATTTGTGGTCAAAATCCGATCCGCACCGGGTTGACTAAAGTAGGTATGCCGGGAGCCGATTTGGGCTTGCAAAAAGAAGACCCAACGATCGCCGAATTACTCAAACCCCTGGGCTACACCACGGGTCAGTTTGGCAAGAACCACCTGGGCGATAAGGATGAGTTTTTGCCCACGATGCATGGATTTGACGAGTTTTTTGGTAATCTCTACCACTTGAATGCCGAGGAAGAACCGGAAGATGAGGATTACCCCAAAGACCCGGCATTCAAACAACGGTTCGGTCCTCGCGGCGTGATCCACAGTTGGGCGGATGGCAAGGGTGGACAAAAAGTTGAAGACACGGGACCGCTGACCAAGAAGCGGATGGAAACGATCGATGAAGAGGTGACTGAACACGCCCTCCGTTTCATTGATGAATGCCATCAAGACGATAAGCCTTTCTTCATGTGGTACAACACGACCGCCATGCACTTCCGCACCCACCCTGCCGAAAAGCACAAGGGCAAGAGTGGTCAGGGCGATTACAACGATGTCATGGTTGCCCATGATGAAATGATTGGTCAAATGCTCGACAAGCTCGATGAGTTGGGCATTGCCGAAGACACGATTGTGATGTATTCCACCGATAATGGGGTTCACTACAACACCTGGCCCGATGCAGGTATTACTCCCTTCCGCAGTGAAAAGAACACCAACTGGGAAGGCGGTTGGCGGGTTCCAGCTTTTATCCGCTGGCCTGGGAAGTTTCCGGCAGGGTCGGTGGTCAATGGCATCGCTTCTCACCAAGACTTGTTGCCCACCCTATTAGCCGCTGCGGGTGAGCCAGAGATCAAGGAAAAGCTGTTGAACGGTCATACTATTGGCGATCGCACCTACAAGGTTCATATTGATGGCTTCAACCTGCTGCCCTATTTGAGTGGGGAAGTGCAGGAAAGCCCCCGGAATGCCCTCTTCTACTTCAGCGATGATGGTGAACTGATCGCCATCCGACAGGGGGATTGGAAAATGGTGTTGATGGAACAGCGGGCAAAGCAACTGCAATGCTGGCTTGAGCCATTTGTATCCTTGCGAATCCCTAAAGTATTCCATCTGCGCCGCGACCCGTTTGAGCGGGCGGATGAGAATTCCAACACCTATTGGGACTGGATGATTTCCCATGCCTATCTGATGTATGGGATGCAGGCAATAGTCGCGCAGCAAATCGAGGCGTTTGTGAAGTTTCCTCCCCGTCAGAAGCCAGCTTCCTTTAACCTGGAGGCGGTGATGCGGCAGCTAGAGGACGCATCCAGTAGCCGCAGCCACTAACCAAGAACCGGTTGAAACCTCCGAGGTTTTCAAAACCTCGGAGGTTTCAACTCAACTATCATCAATTTTTCCTATGACCGATCCCCTTGCTTCCTGGAATGATGGGGTTGCCAAACAGGCAATCTTCGATTTTGTGGCAACTGTGATCACCCCAAATAGCCCATCCTTTGTGCCCCCCAGCGATCGCATTGCAGTTTTCGACAACGACGGCACCCTCTGGGTCGAGCAACCACTTTATATTCAGGCGTTTTTTGTGTTTGATCGCGTCCGAGATCTGGCACCGCAGCATCCAGAGTGGCAGACCCAAGAGCCATTTGCATCGGTGCTTAAAGGGGATCTCAAATCTGCGATGGCGGGAGGCGAACCTGCCTTGGTGGAACTGGTAATGGCGACCCACGCCGGGATGACGACTGATGAGTTTGCGGCGATCGCCCAAACCTGGCTTGCCACGGCAAAACATCCCACTTTGCAACGGCTTTACACCGAGTTGGTCTATCAGCCGATGGTCGAACTCCTCGCTTATCTGCGGGCAAATGATTTCAAAACCTTTATTGTTTCCGGCGGTGGAGTCGAGTTCATGCGAGCTTGTGCGGAGCAGATTTATGGTGTGCCCCCAGAGCAGGTGATTGGCAGCAGTAACAAGACGCAGTTTGAAATGCGTGACGGCAAGCCTGTGATTATGCGACTTCCAGAACTCTATTTCTTTAATGACAAAGCGGGTAAACCGGCTGCAATTCAGCACTACATTGGCAAACGACCGATCGCCGCCTTTGGCAACTCCGATGGCGATCTGCAAATGCTGCAATGGACAACATCAGGTACAGGAGCGAGTTTGGGTCTGATTGTGCGACATACGGATGGCGATCGCGAATTCTGCTACGACCAAGCAGGCATGAGCAACCTGAAACAGGGTCTTGTTGAGGCTGAGACACAAGGTTGGATTGTGGTGGATATGCAACGGGATTGGCAACGAGTCTTTGCGTTTGAGTCGTTGAATGGGTAAAGCGATCGGCTTCTAACGCTGATTCTGTAGTGTTACTGATTCTAGATATGAATTAGGAGGTGGATGAATTGAAGCTTCGTTCCCCTTTATACTGCTATTCAGCCACGCCGATTTTGTTGCTTGTGGATTCCCCAACGAAAGGCTTTGGCTGCCGCTAACGGGTTCGGATTCTGCACCCACCCACTCAATAAATTCAAATCTAAATGTCCACTCAGCCATTTTTTGATGAATCCTTCATCCTTGCCCGAATTGCCCAACAGGATGAAACGGCGCTGGCTCAGCTATACGATCGCTACGCTCGTGTGCTGTATTCGGTTGCCTTCAAAAGTCTCGGCTCCGTTGAAGAATCCGAAGAAGTGGTTTTAGATGTGTTCTCTCAAGTTTGGCGAATTGCCGATCGCTACGATTTTCAAAAAGGTCGCGTAGATACCTGGCTATTTATGCTAACTCGCAGCCGTATCTTAGATCGCCTCCGGGCAATTCAGCGGTCTACAAAACTCCCCACCACTTCCGTCGATGCCGTAGAGATCCAAATTGCTGGATCGAGCGTAGACCCCATTGAAGATGCCCTGATCTCTGAACGCCAAACTCAAGTGTTAGCTGCCCTCCAAACCTTACCTCCAGAGCAGCGTTTAGTTTTGGAGTTGGCATACTACAAAGGCATGACTCAAAGCGAGATTGCGGCTCAAACGGGTGTCTCCTTGGGAACCATCAAAACCCGTGTGCGTTTAGGATTAAACAAACTCCGAATCGCGCTTGGCAGTTGGGAACTCTAGCCCGAAAATATGTATATACCTACTGATTAGTAGAGATGTGGAATGGACGAACACCGCTGTTTTTGTGAATTAGCTCCGCTGTATGCCCTTGGCTTGCTGAGTTCAGACGATCGCGCATGGGTTGAAGCGCAAACTGTCGTTGAACCAGATTTGGCGACAGAACTGGCAGAAATCGCAGCGATCGTGGCTGCCATTCCCTACGGCAATCATCAGATTCCAATGGCTGCAAATCTTAAAGAGCGCCTCTTTCAGCGAATCGGGCGCACTGTTCCTGTGCGGCAGACTAATCAAGAACCGGTATCGGCGTTTCCCGGTCTGGTTGCTCGTTTGCTCGAACGCAGCGCCACCTCATTGATTAACCGCAGTGAAGTTCGCCACCAAGCGATTAAATGGGAACGCTACAAAGTTCCGGGTGTCACGATTGCGCGGCTGCATATCGATTTAGTCAAACGAGAAGCGGTGGGGCTGTTTCGGGCAGAACCTGGAGTTCGCTATCCCTTGCATCATCACGCCGATGTCGAAGAAATTTTTATGCTACAAGGTGATTTGATTATGGGAAATAAAGTATACGGCAGTGGAGACTATATTCGCTCCGTTCCCAGTAGCATTCACGCGCCCGAAACCCACGGCGGCTGTATGTTCTTCTTTCGGACTTCCCTGCATGATGAAATTTTAGAAGAAGCCCAAGTGTAACGATTGGATAGGGTGCGTTTCGACTTCGCTTAACTCACCCTAATCAAAACTCAAAATATCTCCTACCCTTCGGAAAGCCAAAGCTACGGAGACGCTGATTGCAATGCACACACAGCGCGATCGCGAAGAAAACTCAAAATATTTCCTGCGGAGACGCTACGCGTGGGCAAAGCCAGTCCGAAGGACTTACAAAACTCAAAAGCGCAAAGCGCCGCTGACGCTAACAAAACTCAAAACTCAAAACTCTCCCAGGACTTACGCAGGGAGAAGATAAGACAAAATAAGAAAATGACTTAAACGAGAAGAATGAGCTTCACTAAACTGGACTACTGCCAATATCTGCTGAGTAGCCCGATCAACTACACTGTGACAAACTTGGCTGACCATCTTGATGGAATTAGCCATGACCGAATCAACCGCTACTTGCGAGGCGAGAAACTGACTCCTCATCTGTTATGGGAGAACGTGAAGCCGATACTGCAAGAGTCTGAGAATGGTTACCTCCTA
>JBGSWI010000091.1:0-53458 GCA_041752515.1 Leptolyngbyaceae cyanobacterium
TAGTTATTAGGAATGAACTATGACACAAACCTATAACTCAACCTTGGAATCCTCTGGCGCGAATGCCCACCCGATGTTGGAGATTAATAAGCTGAATGTTTACTACGGTGAAAGCCATATTTTACGAAATGTGGACATGGGCGTGGCTGCGGGAAAGATGGTCTGCCTAATTGGGCGCAATGGCGTGGGCAAAACGACAATGCTCAAAACTATTATGGGATTGCTACCGCCTCGCAGCGGCACTATTTTATTTGAGGGCACCCCAATTGGAGGTAAGTCTCCTGATCAGCGGGCGCGGATGGGAATTGGCTATGTGCCCCAAGGTCGAGACGTGATTCCGCGATTGACGATTGAAGAAAATTTGCTGCTGGGGATGGAGGCTTTGGGCGATCGCGCTCCTAAACTTAAAAACCTTCCCGACGAGATCTTTGAACTGTTTCCGGTGCTAAAAACCATGCTTAACCGGATGGGGGGCGACTTGAGCGGCGGGCAACAGCAGCAACTCGCGATCGCCCGTGCCATGATGGGTCGCCCGCGCTTGCTGGTGCTAGACGAACCCACCGAAGGAATTCAGCCCTCCGTTATTTTGGAAATTGAAGCGGCTGTAAAACGGATTGTGCGCGAAACAGGCACCTCAGTATTGCTGGTCGAACAACATCTGCACTTTGTCCGCCAAGCGCATTGGTATTATGCAATGCAAAAAGGCGGCATTGTTGCCCAAGGTTCTACCAGTGAACTGAGTAATGAAGTCATTCAGCGATTCTTAGCGGTGTAGAACTATTTCAAGATGCTCAATCAGAATCTTCGTTTGGGCTATTTTCAGGTAGCTGATTGATGATTTCATCAACCAGTTGAGCCTGTACACCCGTTCCTTCTCGTTGATGTTCAAGCTGCGATCGCATAAGCTGCAACTGGTATGAATCCAACGCGATCGGCATAGACTGAGGCGAATCTGGATCACCACTCCAGCCGTTTAGTTTAGTTTGCAATTGCACTTCAACTTTTTGCAAACGACCTTGCGCTTTAGGGAATTCACTGGCTCCGTAGGTCAATAAATTTTGCTCCTGTTGCCCACTATCTGGGCTAAAATCTCCGGCTGCATTTCTATTTTTCAATTCTTCAATCGCTTGGTTGATGCTAGTCAGCATTAAGTCGATCTGCGATCGATTAACAGTCAACGGTAAGGGGTCCATGGAGGTTCTACCTATAGTGATATGCATTCTCAGCTTATCAATCTCCCTCTGAGTGCTACTCCACCTCAAGACAGATGAGATAGAAGTATTTTTACACTCTAATCTTATGAAAAAGCAAGCGGGATCAACCCCTGTTCATCCCGCTTGTACCCCGTTGCCCCCAGCGAGTCGGAGTCCTGATACTCGCAGGGGTCGATCCGGGTATGCCCATGGGTATCATTCGCTCTTCCTAAACTTTATTTGCCCATTCCCGCGCCCAATCTAGGGTTTCGTGAACCTGGTCTAGGTTTTTTGCTTCGGAATAGAGCCGCAGAACCGGTTCCGTGCCGCTGAAGCGAATCAGCAGCCAGCGCCCATCTTCCAGGCGAAATTTGTAGCCATCGATCGCCAATACACTTACCACTTTTTGTCCAGCGATTTCGGTTAGGGGTTGGCTTTCGAGTTGGTTCAAGAGTCTCGCCCGTGCTTCCATGCCAGATAGGGGGAGATCGATGCGATCGTAGCTAGAGAAAAAATCGGCGCGGGTTTGCAGATCGTGGTAAACGTCGCTGAGATCGGCATTGAATTTGACGATCGCTTCTAGCACATACAGCGCCGACAGCAGGGCATCTCGTTCGGGAATGTGGTTGCCATAGCCGATGCCGCCAGACTCTTCGCCACCGATTAACACCTGGGTTTCTAACATTCGGTCGGCAATATACTTGTAGCCAATCGGTGTTTCATAAACAGGTAAGTGATGTAACGCTGCTACTTTGGGCATCAAATCGGAGCCGCTGATGGTTTTGATGAATTCACCCGTAAAGCCACGATGAACCACGAGATGCTCCATCAAAATGGGGATGAGAATTTGGGAACTGAGGAAGTTGCCCTGCCCATCGACCGCTGCAATGCGATCGCAATCGCCATCAAACACTAGGGCTACTGCCAATCCGGTTGGGTGCTGTTGGCGATAGGTGTGAACCTGATGGAATAGCTTAGACATATATTTTGGCAAGGGTTCCGGTGCGCCGCCGCCAAACAACGGATCGCGATCGCTGTTCACTTCGCGAATGGCAACACCAAGCAGTTGCTCTAAGCCACCGGCTGCTGCACCGTGCATCACATCGGCAAACACGGTCAGTCTGCCGGTTTCAATGGCTGACCGAATCATGGAAATATCCACCTTGGTGCGCAGCCCATCACAGTAGTTCGTCCAGGGATTGAAAGTGGTCAGGCTGCCAGGAGCAGAGGCGGGTGTAAATCCTTGGGGGAGCCGCGCTTCAATTTGCTGCGTGATTGCGGGGGAAACCGAGCCGCCAAAGGCTCCCTTCACTTTTAATCCAGAATATTTGCCAGGGTTGTGGCTGGCAGTGATGACCAAGGCTCCAAGAGCGTTCTGTTGTTTAGCTGCCCAGCTAAAGGCGGGGGTGGGGGCATAGCCATCGGAGAGCAGTACGTCAAATCCAACTTGTTGAACAGATTCGGCAACGGCTGCGGCAAATTCTTCTGATAGGAAGCGGCGATCGTAGCCCACGACAACTGTGCGACTGTGATTGGTTTCACGGCTATAGTTTTCGGCTAGCACTTGTGCCGCGATCGCGGCTACATACTGCACTCGTTCAAACGTAAACTCTGCTGCGATCACACCCCGCCAGCCATCTGTCCCAAACTTGATGCCATCGATTAATGCCGCAGTCGGAGTGGATTGAGTCATAAACCAGGTTGCCTCACGCTTTTTTGACTAGAATTCCCATCATGAGTGTATTCGCAACCTGAGGCGATCATCCACCCTTAAATCATCAACTCATCAAATCCTTATCCGCGATCGCGGCTGGAACTTTTGCGGGAGCTTTTGCGGCAGCTTTTACGGCTGGGACATTGCCCGATTGACGCGATCGGGAATGGGTTCCACTTCACCTGCTTTTCTGAATGTGATCAGGCGTTCATAGCGGGTGGTGCCATCGTCATCTTTGCCCACGCTGCGGCTAAACCAGATTGCTTCGCCAAATTTGTTGGTGGGCGATCGCCGCGTGAATTGCTGCCCATTCCATTCCACGATTGCGGCTCCAGAGGAATCAGATTGCACTATGATTGCCCCAATCGTTGCCCAGTCAAAACCACGAAACTCGTCCAGCGTTTTTTGATAGTTGGGCGCGGGCGGGCTGGTTGGGGCTAACCGTTCCAAGGATGCGGCAATGCGCTCCAATGCTGTAGTTTGATGCTGTTGAATCTCTAGCCACTGCTGCCACTGTTCTGAATTCATACCGAGCTAAATTTAAATTGGGACATAAGGTTCTCAGTTTCTACCATTCCCTTATCTTCATCTAAAGTGAACTGTGAGTTCGGGGAGCGATCGCAAATCACATAATCGCAAATCACATAATCGTTAAATAGGTGTCCGTCGGGCTAATTGGCAGCACCTTGAGCTTTTAATTCTGCAAATCTAGCTCAATGCCCAACGCTTCCAAGGGAATCACGCCTAACAGTGCATTCCTGCCGCCAGGGAGTTCCAAGCATTCAAAGGTGCCTTCGCGATCGCACAACGAAATCACCGCATCCCGAAAGATTCGCGCTTTGCCAATGCCCATTGCCGTTGCCACATCCACTTCTTTTTGCAGTTCCAACCCTAGTTGCGCCACCACCTCTTGCGGCAAACATAAAGTGGTTGCTCCGGTGTCAATCAAAACGTCATTGAGAGTAACGGAGCGGATTTGCTCAAAGGTAATTGTTCCGTCTTTAGCTCGAACTTGGTCAGCGCGGTTGGTAATCGTTAGCGTGGTGAGAATTCTTCCCACATCTTGAGCCATCCGGGTGGGCATAGGGTCTCCTAGTGTGAGGGGACAATTACCTTTATTATAGTTGGCTTGGGGCGATCGCCCGTCTGATGCGGGTTTGAGGGCAATCGGTAGTGCAGCAGAATCACGGTCGCTGAGCTTTCGCGTCTATCCAAGGGTTCGCTAGGATTGGAAAGATTTATTGTGTGAAAGCTAAATCATGACGTGGATTGAATTGAGCCTGGATACGACCGCTGAGGCAGTAGATTGGGTCTACACTTTGCTAGCCGAAACTCAGGGTGTTGAGGATGTGAATCTTGCCAACTATCAGCCTCAAGCAGATTCTACAAACTGGATGTTTACGCTGTGGTTTTATCTGCCGCACGATCGCCAATCTCGTTCGCGGGTGGATACGATCGCTCAACTCCTCTCGCCGCTGCATCGCACTGGGCTGACGACGGAGTTGGAAACCACTGTGGTCGAAACAAAATTGCCCGCATCCCAAAACTCCCCCGCTCATCCCATTGGGCAGCGGTTTGTGGTGCTAGCAACGGATGCGGTTTATCCATCCAGCCCCGATGAAATTCTGCTGCGGCTAAAGCCAAGCCTTGCCTTTGGTAGTGGCTTGCATCCTGCGACCGTCCTCAGTTTGCGCTTGCTGGAACGATCTGTAACGGCGGGCATGAAAGCGCTGGATTTGGGCTGTGGCACGGGCATTTTGAGCGTGGCGATCGCAAAATTAGGGGCGCAGGTGTTGGCGCTGGATAATGACGCGATCGCGGTGCAGGCAACCCAGACAACCATTCAAGACAATCAACTGGAGGCTCAAGTGACGGTGCAATGCGGCAGTTTGGGCAAGGGCAGCAGTTTAGGACATTGGCTAAGCAGCACTCTCACCCAAGAAGTTTCTACGATTCAAGCCTTTGACCTAGATCTGATCGCCGCTAATATCTTGGGGCGGATTCACATTCAACTTGCTGCCGACTATCGTAATGCGCTAAGCCCCAATGGATTGCTGATTACTGCGGGCTTCACTACCGATCAAGAAGCCGAAGTGGTGGCGGCACTGCAAGCTGTCGGGTTTACAGCACTGGAGTATGAACGATCAGGAGATTGGGTGGCGATCGCGCATCAACTCTAGAAAGTGAGCAACAAGATCCGAAGCACTCTTGCTTAAGCTTCAAGATATGGGCAAGCCTCAGCTAATTTTTTATTCTTTTTATTCAGCAAATAAATCAATTTGAATGAATTTTGATCAGATAGTTGACATAAGAATCATACGTTCTTAATAATAGGAGATTGTGCAAACTCTAGCGCTTTAGAAGATCTTGGCTAACGTCATTGTGGTTGGTGCCCAATGGGGCGATGAAGGAAAAGGAAAAATAACAGACCTGCTTAG
The DNA here is from genome assembly GCA_041752515.1 of Leptolyngbyaceae cyanobacterium. GTDB lineage: Bacteria > Cyanobacteriota > Cyanobacteriia > Leptolyngbyales > Leptolyngbyaceae > ULC077BIN1. The sequence goes on from JBGSWI010000091.1 coordinate 5,346, forward strand.
CAAATCAGCGGACATGGTAGTTCGCTATCAAGGCGGGGTTAATGCTGGGCATACCGTTGTTGTTAAAGATCAAACCTTTAAGCTGCATCTCATTCCATCCGGTATTCTTTATCCTGATACCGAGTGCATTATTGGGTGCGGCACCGTTATTGATCCGAAAGTATTGCTCGGCGAGTTGGATCAGCTTTGTGAATTAGGTATTTCGACTGCGAATCTGCTTATTTCAGAAACTGCCCATGTCACAATGCCTTACCACCGTTTAATTGATCAGGCATCGGAAGAGCGACGGGGGGAGCACAAAATTGGGACTACCGGGCGCGGAATTGGTCCGACTTACGCCGATAAATCAGAGCGAACCGGCATTCGTGTGGTTGATTTGATGGATGCGGAATCGTTGCGAAAGCGGCTTCGTTGGACGATTGAATACAAGAACGTCATTTTAGAAAAGCTTTACAATCTCCCTCCGCTTGATCCACAGGTTGTGATTGAAGAGTATTTAGCCTATGCAGAACGGCTACGTCCTCATGTGATTGATTCTTCGCTGCGAATCTACGATGCTATCCAACTCAAACGAAATATTTTGTTTGAGGGGGCGCAAGGAACTCTGCTTGATTTAGATCATGGAACCTATCCTTATGTGACCTCTTCTAACCCAGTGGCGGGAGGAGCTTGTGTGGGGACGGGGGTGGGTCCAACCGTGATTGATCGTGTGATTGGGGTGGCAAAAGCTTACACTACTCGGGTGGGAGAGGGTCCTTTCCCGACAGAGCTATTTGGGAAAATGGGTGAATTGCTGTGCGATCGCGGCGCTGAGTTTGGCACTACAACAGGGCGACAACGACGGTGTGGCTGGTTTGATGCTGTCATTGGTCGATATGCCGTTCGGATTAATGGATTAGATTGCCTTGCCATTACCAAGCTTGACGTGTTGGATGAACTGGATGAGATTAAAGTTTGTGTTGCTTATGACGTAAAGAATGAGCGCTGCCAAGATTTTCCTAGCAATTCCCGCACCTTTGCCCACTGCGAACCCGTTTATAAAACAGTTCCCGGTTGGAAGCAATCGACCTCTAACTGCCGTACTTTAGATGACTTGCCTCGTCGGGCACTAGATTATCTCAAATTATTAGCAGAGTTGATGGAGGTTCCGATCGCGATCGTTTCGTTAGGAGCAAGCCGCGATCAAACCATCATCGTTGAAGATCCAATCCACGGACCTAAACGCGCTCTGTTATATTCCAACGGCACTTCCTCTGCCGAAACTCCCAGCCAAACGATTGAAGTCTAATGCTTTCAATCTAAAGGCTACAATTTTATTCAATGGCTACAATTTTTTCCAACTCCTTATCCTTGATTTTTCGTTATGAAACTTACGATTGAATGCCAGCCTCGTCCGGCTGGAAGCAAACCCAATGCCCTTCGCCAATCTGGTAAATTGCCTGCTGTTTTATATGGACACAAGGGCACAGAGTCTATTTCTTTGGTGCTGAGTGCAAAAGAGGCTGAACGGTTGATGAGACAAGCTTCGATCAACAACACCTTGATTGATATTACGGTTCCCGAAGTGCCTTGGGCAGGCAAAGCATTGTTGCGAGAGGTGCAAACCCATCCTTGGCGAGGGACTCCTTATCACGTTAGTTTTTATGCTGTTGCAGATCACGGTGACCTAGAAGTGGATGTTCCGCTCCATTTTGTGGGCATTGCGATCGGCGTGAAGTTGGGCGGCGGATCTTTGGAAACAGCCATGGGATCTTTAGCGGTACGCTGTGATGCGTCTGTGATTCCTCAAGGGATCGAAGTGGATGTCTCTAATTTAGAGGTGGGCAGTGCGATTCATGTGAATGAATTGGTCATGCCAGAGGGTGTAATTGCGGTATCTGATTCGGAACGGGTCGTGGCTAGTGTGGTTGCGGGTCGAGAAGAGTAGTTCCACTAACCCTATTCACCTGAAGCATTGATATAAAAGCCAGGAAATTAATTTCCTGGCTTTTTGATTAACTGAATTAATAAGGCTGATTTAGTAGATCGCTGAATTGGCTTGCCAGACTCATCTAATTTGCCTTGATGGTAGTGCTCTTCCATCAAGGATGGAGAAAAAGATGCCATCTGCTCCCGTTGTAGTTTCTCTCGAATCTTCTGATGGTAGTGATGAATAAAGTTCAGCATCTCATCCGAGTGGTCAAGATCTTTCGGATTGCTAAAGAAGAGTTTCGGATGCGGTCTCGAATGGATGAACTGGTGATTGGTGGTGTCTGTGGATGAGTACGATTACGGGTTGAGTCTGTCTAAGATCCAGCCCGCGCGGGCTGGATCTTAGATTCACCTGCCGATTTTTCTTATTTTTGAAGAGGTCTCTTTATGAAATGGCGCTACCCATTCTTAACCCGATAATCATTGTTTGCACTGCGTTTGGGTTTTGGCTAGGCTCAACCCGCAGACTGAATGAGTCTGCATACCGAATGGTCAAATATACAGAAGTTTACTGGGTGAATCTCAGCGGGGCATCAAGTCTTCTGTATATTTGCTGTTTATCTGTTGGGTGGGTTAGGGCACTTTAGAGATACCACCTTGATTACTCTTCACATTGACAGCAAAGACCATGACAGACGTTCAAGAGATAGAAGTCATTTTCTTTTTTCAGAAAGGGCTATACCTGAATAAACAGGGTGATCACAGTTCTGCGATCGCCAGCTATGATGCAGTGTTACAGCGACAGCCTGATTATTCCGATGCTTGGTATAACCGGGGAAATGCCCTTTATCGCTTGGGGGAATATCATGCTGCCATTATCAGCTACAACAGAGCGATTGAATATGAACCGGGCTTTTCGGAAGCTTGGAACAATCGCGGCAGTGCCCTAGATGATTTACATCACTATGAAGCGGCGATCGCTAGCTATGATCAAGCCCTCAAGTATCGACCCCATTACTGCTGGGCATGGTATAACCGGGGCATTGCTCTACGTAACTTAGAGCGATACGATGAAGCGGTTGACAGCTACGATCGCGCGATTGAATTTAAGCCTGACTACTACTGGGCGTGGTATAACCGGGCGCTAGCGCTGAAACAGTTGAATAAACTGAAAAGCGTTGTTGCATCCTATGACAAAGCGATCGAGTTTAAACCGGATTTTGAGGAAGCCTGGACGAATCGCGGTAATGTGCTTTATCACTTGGGCTACCTGGAAGCCGCGATTGCTAGCTACAGCAAGGCTTTAACCTTAAAACCCGACAGCCCTAACACCTTTTATAATCAAGCGTGCTGTTATGCACTTCAAGAACAATATGAATTGGCATTTGCCAGTTTGCAGCGGGCAGTTGAACTCAGCCCTCAAGAATACCGAGAAATTGCTAAAACTAACTCAGATTTTGATGGACTACGAGGGGATAAGCGATTTGCCAGCTTAATTAACGAGTGACTTTGAGCAATGAGTTGCAAAATTGAGGGCATTCTATTCATATCGATTCTGTGGGCTAGCGCTGTTGGTACAGTAAGTTGAATGTGAATATTTGAAAGTCCTTATGAACCACAGCGAAGACTCGCAAATTCTATATAGCCATGGGGATGTCCTCCGCAAATTAGGGCACCATACCAGAGCGGTCGATAAATATAATGCGATTTTAAAGACCCAACCGAGTGATCCTAGGGTGTGGAACTGTCGGGGGTATGCGTTGGAAAGTGCGGGACAGTATGAAGAGGCACTGGCTAGTTTTGATCGGGCGATCGCGCTTAAGCCTGATTACGCTCTTGCATGGCAAGGCAAGGGGATCGTTTTGGCGAGGTTGGTTCAGTATGAAGATGCAATTATCAGTTTCAATCGAGCATTGAAGTTTCAGCCAGAAGACTATCGAGCCTGGCAAAACCATGGGAAAGCACTGATGGGGATTGGTCGCTATAAGGATGCGATCGCGAGTTTTGAGCAAGTGTTAACCCTTAAATCTGACAGCTACAAGGCTTGGTATAACATAGCGGTTGCCCAAAGCTGCCTGAATCACTATGTCGAAGCGCTCACCAGTTTGAACAATGCGCTTATTATTCAACCCAGATGCCACTATGCCTGGAACTATCGCGGCATGGTGCTTGCCAAATTGGAGCGGTTTCAAGAATCTCTGGGAAGTTTTGAGAAATCCTTGAGAGTAAAGTCCAATAACGCGAATGCTTGGTACGGCAAAGCCTGTTGCCATGCGCTGCAAAATAATTTAGACTCGGCGATAGAAAATCTTAAGCAGGCAATTGGCTACAGTCCTTATCTCTGTCAACTGATGGCAAAAACTGATCCCAGTTTTAACCGCATCCGCAGCGAGCCGCGATTCCAAGCGTTGTTACAAGATAAAACCTAAGCCTGCCAGCATTCACTAAACTGCCCAAAATTAGAAACTCCCTACTGCCGCTAAAGTAAAGGCATTGATCTAATCGTGAGTCGTGTAATATGAGCGCTTTTGAGCAAACGCCTAAACCAACCGGGATGTTGGAGGCTGTGCAGCAGTTAGTCGAAGTAGTTGCCCAATTGCGATCGCCCAATGGCGGCTGTCCGTGGGATCTTGCCCAAACTCCAGAGACCCTGATTCCCTACCTAATTGAGGAAGCCTACGAAACGGTAGAGGCGATTCAGCGTGGAAATACGTCCGCAATTTGTGAAGAGTTGGGCGATTTACTATTGCAGGTAGTGTTGCAAGCTCAGGTCGCAAGTGATTCGGGGCAATTCACTCTGCAAGATGTGGCTGAAGGAATCAGTCAAAAGTTGATTCGTCGCCATCCTCACGTATTTGGGGATATGAAGGTGCAAACGATTGATGAACTACATCAAAACTGGGAACGAATTAAAGCGATTGAAAAAGGTGAAGATCCCAATGTAGCTCAGCCCTTAAGCCAAAAATTGAGTCGCTATGGGCGATCGCTACCGCCGATTATGGCAAGCCTTAAAATCTCGCAAAAAGCCGCAAAAGCAGGGTTTGAATGGGAGAGTGTGGAGGGCGTATGGGACAAGTTCACCGAAGAACTAGGAGAATTTAAAGCCGCGATCGCCAACGAAACTAAAGCTCGTCAGGAATCTGAATTGGGTGATCTGTTATTCACCCTCATCAATCTGGCGCGCTGGTATGACCTCGATCCAAGCGCAGCGCTTCAAGGCACCAACCAACGCTTTGTTCAACGCTTACACCAGATGGAAGCTGTTGCCGATCGCCCCCTAGAAGACTATACGCTGGCAGAACTGGAACTCCTTTGGCAACAAGCCAAAGTAACTTTAAACCAGGGGCAAGGGGATTGAAGAATTAGGCGTTTATTGAATAGTTTGTGCTGCCTTGGGGTTCACTTGAAGCGAGATCGCCGGATGTCAAAAAATGCTTCTAACAAATCTTGCCAGCGGGGTTGTTGGATCAGGCGTATTCGCTGCCATTGAGCCGCCGCCTGTTGAATAATGGCGGCAAAACTAGAAGATGGCACCACCAGATCGGCAAGCGCTTGAATGGGGAGACGTTGTTGAACGGCGATCGCAATCATGCCAATCCACTCTTCTGCACGAGTTCCAACCACATGGGCACCCAGCAGAGTTCCATCGCGTCGCACAATTAGCTTGCAAAAACCAGTCAGGTCGCTATCAATCTGTGCTGGGGGCAAGTTATAAAACGGTTGGCGCAACACTAAGACATCTTTGCCATAGTGTTCCACTGCCTGAGGCTCTGTTAAGCCCAACCAGGCAGCAGGGGGATTGGTTTGAGTGCTAAAGGGAATGGCTCGATAGTGGGTAGACTGATTGGGGAAAAATAGAGCATTTTTGACCGCCAGTTTAGCTTCGTAAGCGGCTAGATGGGTTGAGAGCGAATGTCTCGTCCTGCCTTCACAAATGTAGATGGTACGGTTTGTAGTTTGCAATTTATCATTCCGCAAAATTCCGTGGTTGCGCCTTTGCACATTTACCGCCTCTAAATTCCAGGTTTCCACATCGGGGACTTGCTCTGGTGCTAGCAAAATCTCATCGGCAACCCGAGAATGAGTGCCAAACTGAACCGATTTTTGGCGATCGCTCCATTTCACCTGGCTGATCGCAACATTCAGCCAAACTTCGACCCCTTCGGCTTCAAGCTGCGCCTGCATCCAGCGAGAAACTTCTGGGTCAGCCTCACTTAATAATTGAGTAGTCATCATCAGCAGGATGATTTGGCATCCAAGCCGCTGAAGGGTTTGGGCAAGCTCCACGGCAGCGATCGTACTGCCAATAATCACTAGGGTTGCAGGCAAAGCTGGCAGTTGCAGCAGCATTGCAGGAGTTTGGCAGCCTATGGCTTGCAAGCCAGATAGGTCGAGAATCCGCGAACGATGAGCCGGAGCAAGCAGATAAGCACGCGATCGCAGCAGCCGTCCATCGACCAAAAAACCGGGGGCTGGTCTGCGGCAAAACTCGCCGCTGTCGGGGATGATGTCAATGCCGAGGGTTGCCAAAGCAGCAGGCGAGTGGCGCTCATCTAGATTATGGGCGATCGCCTGTATCCAAGGTTTAACGGCTTGCCAACTCAAAGTAAGAGGTGAAGCGTCCTGCCAAGGAGGAAATTCCTGCGAGTGTTGCCACAATTCAGCCGAGTGTCCCAATTGGGCGATCGCGGAAACCACGAATGAATCCGGCAGACTAGAAAAAGAAATTCCTTGAGTCACCAATGCCACCCGCGCCTTAAACTGCGCTGCAAAGGCGGCGGCTTCCACTGCCGCAGGGGTGCCGCCAATCACAACCAGATCGTAGTCAACGGGCATAGCGTTGACTATTCCTCATACTCGGTAATGTCGCCTGCAATAGCGGGTTCAGCGATCGCAGTGGGCTGAAGTTGCGGCTGGAACTGGAACAAGGAATAGACCACATTCCGGCGAATGTCAGTCATCATTTCTAAGAAGAATTCGTATCCTTCGCTCTTGTATTCGATCAGCGGATCTTTTTGCCCATAGCCACGCAAGCCCACCGATTCGCGCAATCCGTCCATTTGCTGAAGATGTTCGCGCCAAAGGGTGTCAATCTGCTGCAAGATGAAGAACCGCTCTGCTTGCCGCATCAAACCGGGCTGAAGCTGATCGACCTGCGCTTCTTTCATGTCGTAAGCAATGCGAACCTGCTCATGCAAGAAGGCTTTAATTTCTCCAATGCTAAAGTCCTCTAACTGTTTGGGTTGCAAATCTGCCAGCAAGTAAACAAATTCTTTTACCTTGCTGGACAGTTTCTCCAGTTCCCACTCTTCGGGGGGCAGTTCTGGGTTGACAAAGGCACCCACAATGTCGTTCATTGTCAATTCGGCATACTTGATCATCTGTTCTTTCAAGTCTTGCCCTTCCAGCACCCGGCGGCGTTCGGCATAAATCGCTCGGCGCTGATTGTTCATCACTTCGTCATACTCAAAAACTTGTTTGCGAATGTCGTAGTAATAGGTTTCGACCTTTTTCTGTGCGCCTTCCAAAGATCGGGTCAACATCCCCGATTCGATCGGCATATCTTCCTCCACGCGAAAGGCATTCATCAAACCCGCGACGCGATCGCCGCCAAAAATCCGCAGCAGGTTATCTTGTAAGCTGAGGAAAAATTTGGTAGAACCGGGGTCACCCTGCCGTGCCGCGCGCCCCCGGAGTTGGTTGTCAATTCGGCGAGATTCATGCCGCTCAGTGCCAATCACGTGTAAACCGCCCAAGCTAACCACGTCATCGTGTTCTGCACCGGTGAAGACTTCGTACTCTTGGCGAACTTGGTTGTAAATTTGGCGCAACTTTTGAATCACCGGGTCATCAGTCGGCGCTTTTTCGGAAGCAACCGCCACCCTATCTTCGGCTTCGAGTTCAGGCAGCGATCGCTCGCCATATTGCTTCACCGCAAACTCCACTGCCTCTTTCAACTGCTTTTCGGTCTCTTTTGACAAGCTTGTTGGATAAATCTGGGGGGAAGCCTTCCAACTTTTCACCTTGACACCCGGCACAAAACCCTGCCCGCCGCCTTTTGCGCCATGCGCCGCAGGTACGCTAGTGACTCCAAATTCGTCTTCATCTTCGGGCTTCACAATTCGGGGCATAAAGTACTCGCGCACCTTCAGCCGCGCCATGTAGTCTGCGTTGCCGCCCAAAATGATGTCAGTTCCGCGTCCTGCCATGTTGGTGGCAATGGTGACCGCACCTTTGCGTCCGGCTTGCGCCACAATTTCCGATTCGCGCTCCACATTTTCGGGTTTCGCGTTGAGCAAGTTATGGGGGGTGTTGACTTCTGCCAACAAACGGGCAAGCAACTCAGATTTTTCAACGCTGGTAGTGCCGACGAGCACCGGACGACCCGCTTGATGCATCTCGGCACATTCCATCGCGATCGCGTTCCACTTGGCATCCTCGGTTTTATACACCACATCCGACTGGTCGCGGCGAATGTTAGAGCGATTCGTGGGAATGGTGGTCACTTCCAAATTGTAAATCTTGCCAAGCTCCGCTTCTTCGGTTTTGGCGGTGCCTGTCATTCCTGCTAGGTTGGGATAGAGCAGAAAGAAGTTTTGGTAAGTAATCGTCGCTAGGGTTTGCGTTTCGGGCTGAATCTCCACCCGCTCTTTGGCTTCGATCGCCTGATGCAATCCATCGCTCCAACGGCGACCCGGCATCACCCGCCCCGTAAACTCATCCACAATCACCACTTCGTCATTCCGAACAATGTAGTTCACATCCAGAATGAACAGTTCTTTGGCTTTGATCGCATTGAAAATATAGTGCGCCCAAGGATCTTTAGGATCGAACAGATCCGTGACTCCCAAAATTTGCTCCGCCTGAATAAAGCCTTCATCGGATAGCAGCACATTTCGCTGCTTCTCATCCACTTCGTAGTGTCCGGCGGTGTCGTCTTCATCCACTTGGCGAACCAGTTGCGCTGCCACCTGAGACGCTTGCAGATACTTTTCACTGGGGTTATCGACTTGCCCTGAAATGATCAGCGGCGTGCGGGCTTCGTCAATTAGCACCGAATCGACTTCATCAATCACGCAATAGTTAAACGGGCGCTGCACGACATCTTCAATCGAGGTTGCCATGTTGTCGCGTAGATAATCAAACCCTAATTCACTGTTGGTGCTATAGGTAATGTCACAGGCGTAGTTTTTCTTGCGCTCCTGTGGGGTCATGGTTTGCTGAATTAGCCCCACGCTCAAGCCCAAATAACGGTGAACTTGCCCCATCCATTCGGCATCACGACGCGCCAAATAATCGTTGACGGTGACCACATGAACCCCCTTACCCGCGATCGCATTCAGGTAGGCAGGCAAGGTAGACACCAACGTTTTTCCTTCCCCTGTCCTCATTTCGGCAATCTGCCCTTCATGCAAAATCATGCCGCCCAACATTTGCACATCAAAGTGGCGCATTCCCAAAACACGTTGAGCCGCTTCTCTAACGACTGCAAAGGCTTCGGGTAGCAAATCATTTAGAGATTCACCTTTTTCAATCCGCTGTCTAAACTCAACGGTTTTCGCCTTCAAATCTTGATCGGACAAGGGGTGAATGTCCGCTTCAAACAGAGCAATTTCGGTCACAATTGGCTGATACTTTTTGAGCTTCCGCGTATTCGGATCGCCCAACAACATTTTTAACATGGCGGAATGGTGGCAACTTTATAAGTGTGTAATCACAAGGCGATTTCATTAGTTTCATTAGAGAGATTTTGATGAGCCAAAAACTCTCAAAATTCGATCCTACCGTCATGGTGCATTCTGCCACTCGGCGCTGAGGCTGCGGAAATCATAGGTTCCGGCTCCAGGATGACAAGAAATGCAGGTGATTAGGCTTGCCCGTTCGGGAAACTTGACTCGCGGATGGAGCAATTTAAAGGTGGAAGACTGGTAAACCCGGTAGGGAACTGGTTCTTCAGCCCCGATCGCCCGAGAATAATCTCGCAGGTACTGCCAGACAATCTGGACTTCAGGATTGACTAAGGGTTTAATAGTTGCGCCGTAGTGATTAGCATCTTGCAGGAGCGATCGCCAGGTTTGAGTCGGCATCACCGCAGGCGGCAAGCCCAGATGGCAAGTGGCGCAATTTTCTAAGTAAAGCTGTTGCCCTAGTTTGTAGCGCTCTGGAACTATATCTACTGTGCCAATCGCCGCAGGGGGTGCAGTCGGCTTTGCCTCCGATGGCGTGACAAGCTGAGCCGTTGAATCCCGCTCTTGAAAAGGAATGACGGTGGGTTTGAGTGGCTCTATGGCTTGTGCTAGACCAATTCCCAGGCATAAGCTCCATAGCAATAACAAGATAAGCAAGACCCAAATAGACCGCTGCTGAGGAGGCTGAGATCGGCGGTTGGTGTGCCTGGTGCGATCGCGGTTTAACCGAGAATTACGTTTGGAGGAATGGGTCATGCTAGCTCGGATTGCCAGTCAAAATATCTAAATGAAAAGGAGTATCTAGAAAAAGGGGAATCCAAATGAGGCAATGGGTCTCAATGTTTGAGGCTTCAGCAGCAGTTGCAACGCAATTAACCATTAATAGACCTCGCATAGTATTGTAACGTTGCCGGTATGCAATCAGGCGGGTAAGTTTGACCCATGACCCGTAAATCTTTGAGAAAAGACAAAGAATTCTGCATCAAGGGACTCATTTATTCACGAAATACTTCTTGTAGGCTAAGTAGCGTCGTTGAATGCATAGAAATATGGATTGTCGAAAAATTCAGTTTTGCGATCGCCGTTCTCAAGTCGATTTTCAGCAGCTTCAAGCACTGTTTAATCTAGCGGCGTTTTGGGCACGCGATCGCCAACTAGAAGACCTACAAATTGCGGTTGCCAATAGCGACCCAGTCATTACTGCTTGGAATACTAGCCTGCAATCCTCTTCCAGGGAACCGCAGTTGATTGGTTTTGCCCGCGCCACTTCAGATGGCATTTACCGCGCTACCATTTGGGATGTGGTGATTCATCCTGACTATCAAGGAGCCGGACTTGGACGAAAATTGGTGCAAACCGTCATCAGTCATCCCAAGTTAAACCGAGTAGAACGGGTATATTTGATGACCACCCATCAGGAGGAATTTTACAAAAAAATTGGTTTTGAATTTAATGCCAGCACCACCATGGTGCTCAACAACCAACCGATCGCAGAGATTAAGCATCGGGTCGCAGGGAGCAGAGAGCCACAAACGCCGAATGAACTGAGCGATCGCGTAGGGTGCGTTGATCGAAGTTAAAGCTCCTGAGAAACCGTGAGGCAAAATAGATGTCACGATGGCAATAGGGGGAATGAAAATTTAACCCCTAGCCCCTGAAATCTAAAACCCAACGCTTAACTATTTGTTGTGAAAAAACGCGTTACTCTGACATTTCCAAAGCGATCGGTGCAGATGCCAGTCACCTATCGGCTAGCAAAAGATTTTAATGTGGCGGCAAATATCATTCGGGCGCAGGTCGCTCCTAACCAAATTGGCAAACTGGTGGTCGAACTCTTAGGAGATATTGATGAGTTAGAAGCGGCGATCGAATGGATGCGATCGCAGGATATTGGAGTCTCCTCATCAAGCCGCGAGATTGTGATTGATGAAGAGGTGTGCGTTCACTGCGGGCTATGCACAGGCGTTTGCCCGACCGAAGCGCTCACCTTAGATGCCATATCCTTCAAGCTGAGCTTCACGCGATCGCGCTGCATTGTATGTGAGCAGTGTGTGCCTACCTGTCCTGTGCAAGCAATTTCTACCAATCTTTAAATTTGTTGCCCTCGTTGTCATTTTCCTGGAGTGCGTTTCGGCTTCGCTAAACGGTGTCAATCTATTCACCTGCTTCCCTCAGTTCCCACAAAGCCGTAGACTTAGTTCATGCAAGACTCAAAAATGAAGGTTTGAAAACGCAGTCTTGTCCTGTTTACCCTATCGAGCGACCCGTGCGTAAGAAAGTAATTGCTGGCAACTGGAAAATGTATAAAACCCAAACGGAAGCCTCAGAGTTTTTGCAAGGGTTTATGCCGCATTTGGAAGATACGCCCCCGGATCGGAACATTATATTGTGTGTTCCCTACACGGATATTTTCGCAATGTCTCAAAATTTGCACGGCAGTAGCATTCGTCTGGGTGCCCAAAATGTCCATTGGGAAACGGTTGGGGCTTACACGGGCGAAATTTCTGCGCCGATGCTGACCGAACTAGGGGTGCGCTACGTGATTGTGGGGCATAGCGAACGGCGGCAATATTTTGGCGAAACCGATGAAACGGTGAATATGCGCATCAAAGCCGCTCAAAATGCGGGTCTGACTCCTATTTTGTGTGTGGGTGAAACGAAGCAACAGCGAGATATGAATGAAACAGAATCGATTGTTTGTGAGCAGTTACAGCGTGGGCTGATGGATATTGATCAAGCAAATTTGATTATTGCTTACGAACCGATTTGGGCGATCGGAACCGGGGATACCTGCGCGGCGAAGGAAGCCAACCAGGTGATTGGGCTAATTCGTAGCCAATTAAAAAACATTGACGTGCCTATTCAATATGGTGGATCTGTGAAGCCAGATAATGTAGACGAAATTATGGCGCAACCAGAAATTGATGGAGCGTTGGTGGGCGGCGCTAGCTTGCAACCCCATAGTTTTGCTCGAATTGTAAATTATCAGAGCTAAGGCGAGTTTTTTACCTGCTGCCGCTGTTGCAATTGCCGCTGTTGCAATTGATAGTTGAACGGTGGAGGGTAATCTTTTGTGCCATTCATTGATTGCCGCGTTAATCCCCCCCTTTGGAGAGAGGTTAAACCGCTTGAACGCTCACATTTTTTTGTGAAGTTGCTTCGGATAATATGTAGACACTATGTATAAAATATTTCTGTTTTTTTGAAACCTTCTTTAAGTGTGTAGATTCTGCAAAGTTCTTGAAGCGGGAGGATTTGGTTCCCTTGGCGTGTTTAAGATAAGAGCTAAGAAATAGGAGCGAGTCCTGTTTTCGTTCTCTGACTTTGCAACAGTGTGGGGTAACTACGTGGATGGCAGTATTTCTCAGCGCACCAGTCCTAAAAATTCTTCAGCAGCAGCTTCATTTCGTCGCTTACTTGCTGTTGGAGAAAAAAAACGGGGGGGGCTAATTCTCTGTAAACCCTACTATGCCGAGTTTGCTGGTCCGGGTGCCGCGATCGCCTGCCCCACTGCACCGGAGTATTCATTCATTGTGGTGATTGGTGATTTAGACCTAGATGAGGTCATCAGCCCCAGCGATCGCCAGCGTGCCTATAGTCGCAGAATTCAGTGGATTCGCTGGCTGCAAAAGATTGTATTTCATCCCGATCCTATTCAGCGTGCAGAAAAGCTGTTTTTAGGATTTGAAGAATTTTTTAGTGGTAGGGCGGTATCAAAAATTCCTGATGAAATTTTGGCATTGCTGGCGGGTGTGTTGCCTCAAACGATTGCAGCCGTGCGATCGCACAATCATCATTTTGGGCTAGGGGATGATTTCAGTCATGCAAACGGTGAAGCGGCTATGCCGGTTGTCATTTTGGATGGAAGTACCTTTCAGCCGAGCAAGTTTTATCCTTCCCACCAGGAGTCAGCCAGCCCCTTGCCGCTGTTTTCAAATGTATGCGCCACGGTTACCAGTTCTTTAAGCTCCTTAAACCCACCCATCTTAGGAGATTTTGACTCCAATTCTCATCAGGTGCGGGGGTTTAGGAGATCCAAGAATGCCGTAGGACTTACGCCAGAGCTAAGCACATTACCTCAGAGTGCCTAAAGAACTGCTAGGCTAAAGGTATGGTCATTCAGTATCCTCCTCGCCAAAAAGATTTAGAAAACTTAGTTCAAAAGCTAGGGTTGTCAAAAACTGCGCCGATTAATTGGCAGTTGCTAGATTTAGCGTTGACTCATCCTACAGTTTCAGCGATCGCTAACTACGAACAGCTAGAGTTTGTTGGGGATGCTGTGATTCGATTAGCCGTGGCTGAGTTTTTGCTTGCACGCTATTCTGATTTGCCAGTGGGTGACTTTGCAGCAGTGCGTTCTATCTTGGTGAGCGATCGCATTCTTGCTCGTCTAGCGGCTAGCTATGGGCTATCACGCTATCTTTTAGTAAGCAACAGTGCCCTCAACGATAAACTCGGTGAAGAATCTCGTTTGGCAGACTCCTTTGAAGCCATTTTGGGAGCCTTGTATCTCAGCACCCACAATTTTTCACTCATTCGTCCTTGGCTTGATGGTCAGTTAATTCCATTAATTGATGAAGTTCGCGCCGATCCTGCCCTGCAAAACTACAAAGCGGCTCTCCAAGAGTGGACTCAAGCGCATTACAAATTGCTACCCACCTATCGCCTAACTGAGTCAGACCTGTCAACGTTGCCTCATCGCTTCACCACGGAAGTGTGGCTTCAAGATAAGTGTCTTGGGCAGGGAAGTGGGCGCTCTATTAAGGCTGCTGAACAAGCCGCCGCCGAAGTTGCTTTTTTCGCGGTTTGTGTGCCCCAAGAGCAAAATCGCCGTTAGCTCATGTTTCAGCCGCCTCGTCCTTTGATCACAGTCGTTTTAGCGATCAGCTTAGATGGCAAAATTGCCGATCGCCAACACGCTCCTGCCCGATTTGGCTCCCCTGCCGATAAACACCATCTAGAGTTGCAAATTGCCAAAGCCGACGCGGTGTTATTGGGTGCCAGCACATTGCGATCGTATGGCACGACGCTATGCATTTCTGATCCCGAATTACTCCAGCAGCGCCAGTCTCAAAATAAACCACCCCAGCCTACCCATATCGTCTGTTCTGGTTCTGGAAACCTTGATCCTCAGCTTGCCTTTTTTCGGCAGTCAATCCCACGCTGGCTCCTCACCACTGAAATCGGTGCCCAGCAATGGGGAAATAAAGACGGGTTTGAGCGGATTATCCAAGCCGAAAATGCGTTAGGCACAGTGGATTGGATCGCTGCCTTGCAAACCTTGGCGAGTTGGGACTGCGATCGCGTTGCGGCTTTAGGGGGCGGCGAACTGATCGCTGGATTGCTCACTGCTGATTGTATTGACGAGTTTTGGATCACCGTTTGCCCCCTAATTTTGGGCGGACGGACTGCCCCAACTTTGGTCGAAGGTGAAGGCTATTTAGAAGCGATCGCCCCCCGTTTAGAGCTAATCGCCGCCCAACCCATCGATCAAGAAGTATTTCTACATTACCGAGTCAAACAGAAGCATCAACAAGGACAACCGATGTAGAGATCCAGAAAAAGGGAAGCAAACCATCTAAAACTCCGATCCACCAGGCAATTTAAAGGAGGCGACAGATCTGAGCTTGAAACCGGTGCTGAGTAAAGCTTCTACCATTCAAAACTCAAAATATCTCCTGGGTCAACGCTACGCGTGGGCAAAGCCAGTCCAAAGGACTTACAAAACTCAAAATGGTATCACTTCCCGCAGGGTGGGCAATTCATATCGCCATGCAGCAACGCCGCCATCATTAGGGGGGCTTGAGGGCGATCGCGATTACTGTCCAGTTGATAATTTTTTTATAAGAAATTATCAACTCTCATCATCAGGGGAATACTAAGATGAGGGCTTAGCAGTCTGACTTTCAGGTTGGGGGCGGAGTCATGATGAATTTAATTCGATCGCTCTGGGAAGCAAGCTTGTTTATTCCCCCCGGACACTCCTCTCTCTGGCAGCCAGAACTTGTGGGGTTGCACCTTGTCTCAGATGCGCTCATTGCCCTTGCCTGCTATTCCATTCTATTGACGCTGTTTGATGCGCTTCGCAGGCGGCGCGATCTGCCGTGCCCCCGGATTTTGTGGCTGTTGGGCGCATTGATTGTTGCTTGCGGTACGGCTCACCTGATGGAAATCTGGACACTGGGGCATCCTACCTATTGGCTGTCTGGGGCAATCAAACTCATAACAGCGGCGATCTCCCTGACGACCGCGATCGCGCTAGTGCAAATTATTCCGATTGCAAATCTCCATCATCAACCCATAGTAGACTTCAGCCACACTGCTGGAGTGTCTAAAAAGATGGGCAATCGTGGGGATCGTCGCGGCATTTGTGGTCGCCGCACAGAGCGCATCGAAGATGAACGCAAACAGTCAGAGTTAGCGGTGGCTCGATTGGCAGCGATCGTCGAGTCATCCGGTGATGCCATTATCGGCAAGTCTTTAGAAGGCATGGTTACAAGCTGGAATAAGGGGGCAGAAAAGCTGTTTGGCTACACAGAAGCGGAGATGATCGATCGCCCGATCGACCTCCTGTTTCTCCCCAGCCATGTCGATGAATTGGCACGAGGGCTAGAACAGATCAAACAAGGCGAATCCGTGCAGAGTTATGAAACGGTGCGGGTGCGAAAAGACGGACAGCCCATCGATATTGCAGTCACCCTTTCACCGATTAAAGATACCACCGGACGGGTGATTGGGGCAGCAAAGATTGCCCGTGACATTACCGATCGCAAACGAACGGAACAAGCCTTGCAAGAGCAAGAATCTTTTTTGCGGGCGATCGGCGACAACCTCCCTAACAGCTTTTTGTATCAAACGGTGCGTGAACCCGATGGATACTATCACTTCACCTACGTTAGCGCCGGGGTTGAGCGAGTGACCGGACTCAAACCCGCCGCCATTGTGGCAGATGCCTCGCTACTCCATAATCTTCTGCTGGAAGATGATCTGTCCTATATCACCCCACAAATCGAAGCCTCTGCTCAGAACTTGTCGGTCTTTGATGTGCAAGTGCGAGAGCGTTCACCCAGTGGGGAGATCCGCTGGCTGCGGTTGTGTTCAACGCCCCGCCGCTTGGAGGATGGGCGGGTCGTGTGGGATGGCATTCGGCTAGATGTGAACGACCTCAAACAAACCGAAATTGCCTTACGCCAGAGTCAAGCCAAGAACGATGCCATGTTGGTTGCCATTCCCGACTTGCTGCTGCGGGTCAGGCGAGATGGAACTTGCCTAAACTTCATTCCACCGACGGCGACCAAAGCCGGAGCCTTTCTCCCCATTCAGCAACACCTCTGCGAAATCTTGCCTGCCGATCTGCTCCAGCAGCATTTACAACGCATCGACCGGGCACTGGCAACGCAGGAATTGCAAATCTGGGAACAGCAACTCCTGAAAGACGGCAAGCTCTGTTATGAAGAAATTCGTCTGGTTCCGTGTGGTACGGATGAGGTACTGGTGATTGTGCGCGATATTAGTGAAGCGAAGCGCGACGAAGAGGTTCGCAAGCAGGCAGAAGAAACTCTGCGACGGTATGAGCGGATCGTCTCTGCCACCACCGATGCTATTTCATTGGTCGATCGCAACTACATTTATCAAGTTGTCAATCAAACCTATGTCAAGTGGTATAAGAAATCGCAAGATGAAATTGTGGGGCATTCAGTCAGCGAACTCCTCCCAATGAACATTTATGAAACGATGGTGAAGCCCCGGCTAGACCAATGTTTAGCCGGACAGGTGGTGCAGTACGAAATGTTAGCGGACTACCTCACTCCAAACCCGCAATTTTTGAGCGTTACTTACAATCCTTACTTTGACGATGCCAGTCAAGCCGTTTCAGGCGTTGTGGTCAGTCTTCATAACATCACCCGACTCAAGCAGACCGAAGTAGAGCTTGAGCTTCAGAGCATTGTCGTCAATAACATGGCTGAGGGCGTTTGTATCGTCAAAGTGAGCGACGGCATTTTTGTGTATGCCAATCCCAAATTTGAGCGGATGTTTGGCTATAACACGGACGAGTTAATCGGTCAGCATATCGCGATCGTCAATTACGAAGACAGAAGCACCAACACCACCAGGCTTTACGAGACACTCGCTAGAACAATCCTAGAGCAGGGTGAAGCGATTCATGAAATTCACAATGTTAAAAAAGATGGGACTCCTTTTTGGTGTCAAGCCACTACGTCTGTGTTTGAGCATCCCAACTATGGCGCTGTCTTTGTGGTGGTGCAACAAGATATTACCGAGCGGAAGCAAGCCGAAGGTCAACTGCGCGATCTCTCCAATCGCCTGATGTTGGCACTCAAGTCGGGCGCAATTGGCACCTGGGATTGGGATGTGACCACGAATAGCCTCGCTTGGGATGACCGGATGTATAAGCTGTATGGCATCACCCCCGACCTGTTCACCCCTCTCCGTGAGGCTTGGATGAATTGCTTACATCCCGACGATCGCCCCCTGATTGAAGCCGCCATTCAGCAAGCTTTAGCCGGAGAGAAAGACTATGAGCCTGAGTTTCGGGTCAGACATCCCGATGGCACTGTCCATTACCTCAAAGCCTATGCCCAGGTGGAGCGCAATCCAGCCGGTATCCCGCAGCGGATGATTGGCATCAGTTATGACATCACGAAACTGAAGCACGCAGCCGCGCAAATTGAAGCCTCTTTAAAGGAAAAAGAAGTGCTGCTGAAAGAAATTCACCACCGGGTAAAAAATAACCTGGGGGTGGTGGATGGGTTGCTGCAAATGCAGGCGCGGCGATCGCAAAACTCAGAGGTGATCGAAACGCTGCAAGAAAGCCATAATCGGATTGCCTCGATCGCCTTAGTTCACGAAAAACTCTATAGCTCGGAGGATCTCGCCCAGATCAACATTGCTCACTATATTGCCGATTTGACTGCTCACCTATTCGACTCTTACAACATTCATGCCAATCAGATCAAGCTGGTGAGCCATATCAGCGACATTTGGCTGGCGATCGATATCGCGATTCCCTGCGGCTTAATCATCAATGAGCTAGTCTCCAACGCGCTCAAATATGCCTTCTCAAACCAGCAAGCGGGTGAGATTCAAGTGAGCCTTCACGAACAGCAAGACCAATCTCTCTGCTTGATTGTGCGAGATAATGGGGCGGGTTTTCCTGAAGATTTTGACCTTCAGCAAACCACTACCCTGGGAATGCCGTTGATCCAAGGGTTAGTGAAGCAACTTCAGGGCACCTTGGCGATTCACAGCCAATCAGGCATAACGGTTACAATTATATTTCCGAGAGGATAAATATGAACGTATTAGACCCCGACCGATTGGGCTGCCTTCCCTCACAACCCATTCACATCCTGATTGTGGAGGATGAGTATGTCATTGCTGCCAATTTGCAGGAAAATCTGGAGACGCTGGGCTATGGCGTTTTAGGCATTGCCAGTTCTGCAAGGGAGGCGATCGAAACAGCAGGCGCAGCACGCCCAGATTTGGTGCTGATGGATATTCGGCTTCAGGGTGAGATGGATGGGGTGCAGGCGGCGGAACAAATCTGGACTCAACTCCAAATTCCGGTTATTTATGTCACCGGGCATTCTGATAAAAGCACCTTAGATCGGGCAAAATTAACGTTTCCGTTCGGCTATATCCTCAAGCCGGTGAAGAGTAAGGAACTGTATGTGGCGATCGAAACGGCTCTCAGTCGCTATGAACGAGAGCAACTGATGGCGACTGTTCTCAGAAGCATCGGGGATGGCATGATTGTGACGAATACTCAAGGGCGCATTCTGTTTCTGAACCGCTCTGCTGAGTTGCTCACGGGTTGGCAGCAAGCAGAGGCACGCGATCGAGAATTAACCGAGGTGTTTGATGTGGTGTATGAAGACACCCGCCTGCCGATCGGGAATGTGGCGGTTACTGCTGTTCTGCGAGATGCGATCGTGTTTCTCGACGATCCCATGGTGCTGACCACGAGGGAAGGGATGGTGTTGCCCGTTACGGACAGTGTTGCCCCGATTCACAACCAGAAGGGTTTGATCACTGGAGCCGTCTTGATTTTTCGGGATGATACCCAACGTCGGCTTCAGGAAGCACACAACCGGGCGCTCGAACGCACTCAAGTATTGGAGCGTCAGAAGGAAGAATTAGAACGGTTAAACTATCTCAAGGATGATTTTTTGAGTACGGTGTCTCATGAGTTGCGATCGCCCTTAACCAACATCAAAATGGCGATTAAGATGTTGGAACTGACTCTGAATCAACCGGAAGGGCTGGATGTCGCAAATAAGTGCGATCGCATGACTCGCTATATCAGCGTTTTGCGCGATCAGTGCGATCGAGAATTGAGCCTGATCAACAATTTACTGGAGCTACAGCAGCTTGAGGCAGGAGAACATCCTCTAGAGTGGGTTTCCATTCCCCTCAACGAATGGATTGGGCAAGCCGTCGGGATTTTTCAGGAACGCGCCCGCAGCCGTGAACAACCTATACAAGTGCGGGTTCCGCCTGATCTTCCCGCGATCGTTTCAGACGTGAGAATTTTAACCCGCATCTTCACGGAACTGTTAACCAATGCCTGTAAACATACGACTGCCGATGAGGCAATTACGGTGACGGCTCGCGTTCAACCAGAAAACCAAATTCAACTCATCGTTTGCAACGCGGGAGTCGAAATTCCTGCGGATGAACTGACCCACATTTTTGATAAGTTCTACCGGATTCCAACGAGCGATCGCTGGCAGCAAGGCGGAACGGGCTTGGGCTTGGCACTGGTCAAAAAATCGGTGACTTATCTGGGCGGTTCTATTGCGGCTGAAAGCAGTGCGGGACGAACCTGCTTCATCGTTAATCTGCCCATCTCGCCAACCCCCATAAATCAATAGCAGCAGGGGAACTGATTCATGGATCAGGCAATCGGTGAAAAGGGAGCGGGTCTGACCTATTGCCCAAAGGATTCAATACACTCACAAAAGCTATCAAACTCATTCCACCGTTGCCTCATCCAATTGCCGGGGGCAAACTGGAATTCTTCGAGGTGTTCTTGGGTCGCTTTTTCTGTAACGGTTGCAACTCCTCCTACAACGCCAGAATCAAGGCATCTTTCGCCTTATCTCTGGGTTGCTTTAGGTCGGGAAGCTCTGTCATAGCGTCACTCTATCGCCTTTTCAGATTTTGTCAGGTTACCCCGTTGAGCAATTACCCCAAAAGTTTAATTCCGTCAGTATTTTGCACCATATTCAGCGCCACCGCCTCTGCCACTTTAATGCCGTCGATGCCCGCCGACAGGATGCCGCCTGCATACCCAGCGCCTTCACCTGCCGGATATAACCCTTTTGTATTCAGGCTTTGATAATCTTCTTTGCGCTTAATCCGAATGGGGGATGAGGTGCGCGTTTCGACTCCTGTTAGAACTGCGTCCGCCATCGCAAAGCCACTGATCTGTTTGTCAAACGCGGGCAGTGCTTCACGAATTGCGGCGATCGCATAGTCGGGTAGGCTCAGGCTCAAATCCCCGAACTGCACTCCCGGCGTATAAGACGGCTGCACGGTGCCAAACGATTGGGAGGGGCGATCGGCGAGAAAGTCTCCCACTCGCTGACCCGGTGCGTTGTAAGTGCTGCCCCCCAATTCAAACGCGCCTTCCTCTAGGCGACGCTGCAAGGCAATTCCGGCTAAGGGATGCCCCGGATAGTCGTCGGGCGTGATGCCCACCACGATCGCGCTATTGGCATTGCGCTCATTTCGAGAATATTGGCTCATGCCATTGGTCACCAGCCGCCCTGGCTCTGAGGCGGCGGCGACTACCAGACCGCCGGGGCACATACAGAAACTATAAACCGAACGACCATTTTGACAGTGATGCACTAATTTATAATCCGCAGCACCCAACCGCTTATGACCGGATTGAGCGCCAAACCGACCGCGATCGATCAGAGTTTGTGGATGTTCGATCCGAAAGCCAATGGAAAAGGGTTTTGCTTCGATGTAAACGCCGCGATCGAATAGCATTTGAAAGGTATCACGGGCACTATGACCCACTGCCAGCACAACATGATTGCTGGCAATATAGTCGCCGCTGGCAAGAATGACTCCCTGCACCTGCCCCGCTTCAATGTGGAGGTCTTCGACGCGACTTTGAAAGCGAATTTCGCCGCCCAAGGCTTCAATTCTGGCGCGAATACTTTGAACGATGCCCACCAGTTTGAAGGTGCCGATGTGCGGTTTATTGAGATACAAAATCTCTGGTGAAGCGCCTGCCTGGACGAGTTCAGTGAGTACCTTGCGCCCATAATGATTGGAATCTTTGACCTGACTGTAGAGTTTGCCATCCGAAAAGGTGCCCGCCCCACCTTCGCCAAACTGCGCGTTTGATTCTGGGTTTAACTCGCCTTTCTTTTTCCAAAATGCAAACGTGTCAACAGTGCGATCGCGCACGGCTTTTCCCCGCTCTAACAGAATCGGACGAAACCCCATTTGCGCCAGCATCAGTCCGGCAAACATTCCGCAAGGTCCCGTGCCAATCACAATTGGGCGGCTTGCCAACGAGTCAGGAGCCTGCGCCACCAGCCGATAGCTCATATCGGGTGTGGGAATGATGTGCGGATCTTTTTTAAACCGCTGGAGCAAACTTTTCTCCTGGGTCGTCTCGACATCCACAATATAAACCAGCACGATCGCGTCCTTTTTACGGGCATCGTAGCTACGTTTGAAAACGGTGTAGCTCAGCAGTTCTGCGGGAGCAATTTGCAGCTTTTTGAGAATGGCACTCGCGATCGCCTCCTCAGAATGATCAAGCGGCAGTTTTATTTCAGTGAGTCGTAACATAGTCAGCTATTACACATCAAACCTATCTCTCAGCAAAAAAATCTATCTTCCTTGTGTCTATCTTCATTGTGCCTGTTGTCTTTCCGATCAGTACAGTTCGTATTTCATCAACTGGCAGGGTAGCGCACCATTGTATACCGCCGTCCGTTGAGACGATTTCAGCCCGATCGACTGCGAAAGCTCTTTGTTGCCGCTTAACACAAACGCCGTCCATCCTTTGAAGCGGTGCTTCAGCACATCGCCTAACTGTTTATAGAATGCGCCTAAATCGCTGTCTCGTCCTAGCCGTTCGCCATAGGGCGGATTGCAGAATAAAACACCGCTGTCTGCGGGGGCAACCACGTCTGCCAGGTCGATTGGAGCGAAATAGACGTGGTTGAGTACGCCACACTGAGTCGCGTTGGCGATCGCTTGCTCAATCACATTTTGATCGCGATCGCTGCCCCAAATCGGCGCGAGCAGGCTGTCTCGTTGGCTTTTCTCTGCCTCTTGAATCAGTTGTTCTAGCAGCGCTGAGTCTGCATCCAGCCAAGTTTCAAACCCAAACTGCTCTCGAAACAGACCGGGCGCAATATTGAGCGCTTTCAAGCTGGCTTCTAAGGGCAAAGTGCCAGACCCACACAGCGGATCGTAAAACATTTGATCAGGCTGCCAGCCGGAAAGTTGAATCAAAGCTGCCGCCAACGATTCTTTCAAGGGCGCTGCACCCACCGCAGGACGATAGCCGCGACGATGCAGGCTCTTGCCAGAACTGTCGAGGCTCACAGTACACACGTCGCGATCGAGATGGATGCTAATCTGCACATCAGGGTTTTGCAACTCGACATCCGAGCGATCTCCTAGCATTTCTTGCTGCTGCTCGACGATCGCCGTTTTAACCTGAAGTGCGGTGAAGTGAGTATGATTCAACTGCTCACTTTTGCCCGTGGCGTTTACCGCCAGCGTGAGATCGGGCGTAAGGTAGGTTGACCAATCAATCGTTTGAATCCCGCTATACAGTTCGTCTGCATCCCGACAGGGAAACTCATCCAGCTTGAATAAGATGCGGAAGGGCAGCCTCGCCCAGAGATTGACGCGATAGAGCAAGGCGCGATCGCCCTTGAAGGAAGCTCCACAAAAACCTGGCTCGACGGCATGAGCGCCCAGTTGCTCTAACTCCTTAGCTGCAAGCGCCTCCAGCCCACGAGCAACCGTTGCAAAATATTGATTCATAGTTGGATCATAGCCGAAAGCAGGGCATTGCATAGATTTCACCCTGGCTTCATAGTCCTATTTATGCAGCACCAAGGTTCTTTCAAGATATCCTCAGCCTCACCCTAGATCTGCTGTTTGAGAATTGGCAGGATTGGATTAATTTCATGCTGTTAGACTCAACGCCCATTTCAGCAATTAATTTATCCTAAATTTTGAATTTGCAATGGCGACATCGGTGGCACTATGGCGAGAGGAAAATGCGGTGCAGCGACTCAGCCAAGTGTTTAAGCTGGGTGGGCTGGTGAGTTGCCATGAGGGTAATGCGGAGGCGACTGGTGGGCACTGTTGGCGGGCGGATCGCTGGAACGAACACCCCTTGCTTTAAGAGGTCGCCACTGATTTGAAGCGCCCTAGAGGGGCGATCGACTCGCAGGCAAAGAATGGGTGAGTCGGAAGGGAGTAAGGTGTTGAAGCGATCGCTGAGGTTTTGTTTGAGCCAGTTCACATTTTGCCAAAGAGTTTCACGGCGATTCGTAAAACGATCGCTTTGGGAATCGCCGTCTTTAGTAATGATATAAAGTGCGGCAAGCGCGGCAGCCGTGTCACCTGGAGAAAGCCCGGTCGTATAGATCCAGCTAGCAGCACGGTTTCGCAAAAAGTCGATCAGGGATGCAGACCCGGCAACGTATCCGCCAAGACTGCCGAGGGCTTTGCTGAGGGTGCCCATTTGAATGATCGGTCGCCCGGTGCAGCCAAAATGTTCAACGCTGCCAGAGCCACTCGCACCCAAAACGCCAGTTGCATGGGCTTCATCGACGAGCAGCATACTATCGAATTCGTCGGCGAGGTCGAGCAATTGAGGCAGCGGGCAGAGGTCGCCATCCATGCTGAAGATGCTATCGGTCAGGATCAGGCAACGACGATGGCGATCGCGCTGTTGTTGCAAAATTTCTCGCAGATTTTGTACATTGCAATGGGCATAATCGCGCAGGGTTGCACCGCTGAGAATGGCACCATTCCGCAGGCTGGAGTGATTGTATTGATCCGACAGAACCAGATCACGTTTGCCGACTAGGGCAGCGATCGCGCCTAAGTTTGCCAAATATCCAGAGCTAAAAACGATCGCGTCTTCGGTTTGTTTGAACTGGGCGATCGCCCGTTCTAAGTCTCGGTGCAGAGCGCGATGCCCAGTAATCAGCCGCGATCCTGTGCTACTGGTGCCATATTCTTGAGTTGCCGCGATCGCGGCTTGAATCAGCCGCTCATCTCCCGCCAAGCCTAAGTAGTCATTGCTGGCAAAGTTGATCACCGATTGCCCATCTAGCTGCACGATGGCACCAGCACGACCCGCGATCAACCGAGGAGATCGATACCAATTTGCTCGATGAATCGCACTTAAAGCCTCATCTATCCAACTGTAGGAATCATTCACTGTTAATTATTGATCAGCCAATTATTGATCAGCCTGTGGAGTATTAATTTGGATCACTTCGGCACTGTTGCCCCGCACAGGCGGCAACTTATCCACCAAGCCCATTTCAAACGCCGTGTCAGGCAATTCACCGACTAAATATTTTCCTGGCTCAAAAAAGCGCCCCATCGTAAAACAAGGTTGACGCAATACCACCACTTCATCAGGTGCAAACATATCTCGAAACAGGCGGCGTTCTAGCGACATTGTTTATTCCTCCCTAAGGCTACCTGACCTGTATTCAACCATACTTCTATCTTGCAGTTCCGTGAAGAAACTCCGTGAAAAGATTCCAAAAACGCGATCGCGCTTTGATTCAATATTTTGCAAAGACTGAACCTGATCAGCGACGTTCCTAAAACAAGGTAAAACCAATTTGAAATTGAAACACGACAGATGATCTGCTGGAAGCGGCAATATTTCTTTGTCTTGCCACTCAAAACCCAAAACTCAAAACTCAAAACTCAAAACTCAAAACATCTCCTGCGGAGACGCTACGCGTTGGCAAAGCCAGTCCGAAGGACTTACAAAACTCAAAACTCAAAACGGTATAAAAACAGTGTTCATCATCGGGCTGAGGACTCACATCAAAGCCCCCTCAAAGCCCCCACCTTATTCTCAGGGAATCTATCTTTTTAATTTTAATGCTCTATCGCATGACAGATGGAGCATCCTTTTGAGCGCCGCACACTGTGAATATCTACGTTGAATATCTACGTTGATAAGATTCATCACGATTAGGAGAATACTGAAGTGGTTTTGACTTTAAACGACACCAAACGGATCGCGATCGCTATAAAGCTGGCAGATATTCGTGCCGTTCAGACCCTGATTATCAAAAACGAAAAAGAGTTTTTCAAAGTTTGTGATGATGCTGAGTTGCGCGATCGCTTTCAACACATGATCGCGGATGATGAAAAAAATATTGGCATTGTAGAAACTGTTATCGTTCAATACGGAATTCAAGAAGAGCCTTCTGAAAAAACTCAAGAATTGGTTCAAAAAACTCAGAACTTGATGGAGAGTTCCGAATTGAGTTTTTATGAAAAAGTCGTTCAACATGAATTGTTGAAGCACGCTCAGTTTATGTCTGGAGTGATTGTTCACAAAGCGGCTCAAGTAGTAGGTGCTGATGTTGAAGTTGCTCTGACCCCATTGAATACTTTTAACTTTGAAAGTCGCGCCCATCAAGAGCAACTTAAAGGCATTTTGGAGGTTTTGGGAACCCGTGAACTGACGGGGCAAGATCCTGATCAAAGTGTTTGGGGAAGAGTGCAAGACGCGATCGCGGCTTTCTCTGGCATAGCGGGTAGCGTGGTTACCCAAAACAGCCGTAGCTCCGACATGAATATTCAAGAAATTATCTTTGCGGATCACCGTAAAGTAGACACTTTGATAATGGAAATTGAGAAGTCAGAGGATACTCAAAAAATCCAAGAATACTTTGGGCAGATGTATAAAGATCTGTCAGTTCATTCTGAAGCAGAAGAGCAAGTTATATATCCTGTCGTGCGTTCTTTTTATGGAACTGAAAACACTCAAGAACTATATGAGGAACAAGCAGAACTCAAAGTTGCCCTAGAGAAGATGAAGACTATGGATGTCTCATCACCTGCCTTTAAAGACTGCTTGAAGCAAGTGAAAGAAATGGTTGGCGATCACACTCGCCAAGAGGAAAGCACAATGTTTGCGGCGATTGGCAAAAACTGTAGCAAGGAAGAACAGGAGCAATTAGGCTCTCGCTTTAAGGAAGCTAAGAAACAATTACAAACCAAACTGTAACTGGTGAAGCAACTGATATGGAGCGGGTTTATAAATGATAAGGATGCTCCAAAAAGCGTCCTTATCTAGTATCAACGATAAACAAAGGCGGTTGAAAATGACTCAAACCCCATCTAAACTGCAACCCCCTCAGCATCAAACATCTCATCTAGGGTTGGAATCTGAAATGGAGCCAAAGCCTCAATCATTCGGTTCTCACTATCAAGCCGCTAACAAGCTTAAAGGTAAAGTAGCGTTAGTGACTGGAGGCGACAGTGGCATCGGTCGGGCGATCGCGATCCTATTTGCGAAAGAAGGCGCGAATCTTGCAGTCTCCTATCTAGATGAACACTCCGATGCAGAAGAAACAAAGCGCTACATCCAAGCGGAGGGGCAAGATTGTTTATTACTTCCAGGGGATATTGGGAATGAACCATTTTGCCAAAAAATTGTGGAGCAAACAGTTCAAAAATTTGGGCAGCTAAATATTTTAGTCAATAATGCAGCGGAACAGCATCCTCAACGCAGTATTGAGCAGATCACGGTTGATCAGTTAGAACAAACTTTTCGGACAAATATTTTTAGTATGTTCTATTTGTCAAAAGCTGCTTTGCCACACTTGAAGGCAGGTGGCACTATCATTAATTCTGCCTCAGTGACTGCTTATAAGGGCAATTCGGGCTTGTTGGATTATTCTTCAACAAAAGGGGCAATCGTAACATTTACGCGATCGCTTTCTGCCTCCTTGGTTGACCAGGGCATTCGAGTCAATGGTGTAGCGCCGGGTCCCATTTGGACTCCATTAATCCTCTCTACATTTCCTGAAGAGAAAGTAGAAAAATTTGGTGCTCAAGTGCCCATGCAAAGAGCCGGACAGCCTGAAGAAGTTGCACCGTGCTACGTCTTTCTCGCATCCAGCGACTCCTCCTATATGACTGGACAAATACTACATCCCAATGGTGGCGATGTAGTGAATGGTTGAGAGTGCAAGCCCAAATGGGGTCTGCATAAGCCCTTATAAGCCCTTATCCCCATCAAAACATGAGTCTAAAATACCAGAAAATTTAATTAGGGTCAGGGCTGCTTAACCCTGACCCTACTTGATTTATTCAAGCCTACGACTAACCCGTTCAGGCTGATAATAATTTTGTTGATATCTCGGTCTTTGTGCTTCGTTGGTCAAGCTAATAAAGAGCGCCAATGTAATCGCGATCGCCACCAGCGACCAAAACACACCCGGTACATCACTGCCAATCTCGTTGATGTTTCGCGACTTTTCACAAACTCGACAATATTCAATATCCTTGCGATTGGGATGGGGCACAATTTGACAGGGTGGCACAGCGCAGCCTTGATGGGGACAATTCATCGGAACCTCCTGAAGGTAGACGATCATCGGCGATATGACTCCTCACCCATTGCACTGACTAAGAACTAAGCTCACGCGCAGTGTACATCTATTGTATATACAAAAGAAACTTATTGCTACTATTTAGATATACAAATTGTGCTCCATGACAAAAAGAAAAAATATTCAGCGATCCCCCTCAAAACAATGGCGCTTTTTCAAAACAGTGGTGCCTTGGAAGCTGAAAATCCTTTCCCAACCCTAATTGACACCTGCGATCGCGCTCCAAAGCAGCAAGGAGCTTAAGAACATTTTTAAGCTCCTTGCTGCTTTCCTATTTCCAAAAATGATGTTTGCGTGAAATTGTATATCTTGCACTATTTAGTTTGAATAGAGTGATATACGATTGATAGGTGAGTGAAGTTAATTTGAACTAAATAGTGCAATATAAATTGAAGCCGACTATGGACAGGAAATTAGTAAGTTTTCGGCTGCCTGAAGATTTAATGCAAGATCTAAGAGAACGGGCAGGTATGGATGGAATTGCAGTCACCGAACTGGTGTGTAGGCTGCTGCGTCAAGGATTGCGAACTAGCACGGATGACCGAGTTGCAGCCCTTGAAGATGAGATCCGCGAGTTAAGGCAGTTACAGCAAATCAACTTCAACAATGCCGCCGCCGCCGCTCCTCCTGCTCCGGTTTATATGTTTCCTCAGCCGGTTACTTCACGAGAAAGTGATGGTGAAATTAAACGGCGCATGGCTGATCTAGAAGTTTTGATGAAAGAAGTAATGACCAGTTGTGCCAGCATTCCCAAATTAGAAAGCTTGGTAGAAGAAATGCAAACGGCTCAAGTGGCGGTCTGTGAAAAAAGGAGGGTGAGCGGCAAGTAACATAGCGAACTAAAAGCAACGATGCAGCCCAAGCCCCCTGCTGCATCTCACTGAGCACAGGATTCGTGACCGTGGTGTGTGGTGAGTCTATGCCTTAACTCGATCGCATCTATAGGTAAGAAATATGCCTTTAAGCAAGCTGCCGAATGTTTTGTGTACTGCTTTAGTCACTGCAAATGTTTTCCAAAATGTTTTGGCAAGACACGATCCTCGCTGCGAATACTATACAAATCTGTTAAGGAAACTTGCATCGCGCCCGGTTCAATGGCACACCACCTATTTTGATTGGAATTTAGCGCTAACTTTTTGGGAGCAGTTTAAGGTTTCAGGAGCAGATGAAATCTGCCAAGACGCATATTGGGGATTGTTAAATCAGGTCAATGCTTGCCCATTTGACCAATCCATTTGGGAGTTATCCGGAGAGTTGCAGATTGGCAATTTTTGTGACGCTCTACGCCTAGCAACGGCGATTGACCAGGCGGTAGACGTGATCGTGACTCAAGAGCCGCAGCAATTTGCGCGGACGGTCGTAGATTCTTATCGCGCTCAGGTGGATGGCTACTTTTATATCACCCTACCCACGATTTGTGCGGATACGGGGCGCGAAGTGAATCACCCTGTTGGAGTGTTTTCGGTAGGTGCGTTCTTATTGAACCTCGACAACATCGGGCGACTTCCGAGAGTCCAGGTATCGCGATCGCAGACCTTCCAGTTAGAAAGCCTACAAATGATCATTAGTGATGAGAGTGAGGCGACTGTTTTATTGAAGGGATGTGCGGATGAGAGTACGGTCACGGCTAGAGGTCGAACCCCATTTGAGGCAATTCAACGCGCGATCGACCAGGTAGTAGATGAACGGTATGAGGTGCCGATTCGCCATCTTGTTCGGTTTTGGATTAGACCTTCCATCCTAACGGGAGCCGATTCACCCGTGGAAATGGTAGTAGGCGTAGAGTGCGGCGATTTGAACTTTGAAAGTAGTGCCTGTAGTGGCAACAGCATCCGAGCGGCAGCAGATGCCTATGTGAGAGTGATTAATTCAATTTGTGACCACTTAAATTTGCAAGTGCGGGATAGGGAAACCTGACTGCTCTCGAATGGCTGAAATGACTAACTGAAACTTAGGATTTGCTTAATCATTTGATTGGCTTGAGCGGCATAGCTGCCGCCAAACAGATTGAAGTGATTGAGGATGTGGTACAAGTTGTAGAGAGTTTTGCGCTGAGAATAGCCCGAATCTAGCGGAAATGCATCTTTGTAGCCGCGATAAAAAACCGCCGGAAAGCCGCCAAATAATTCAGTCATAGCCAGATCCACTTCGCGATCGCCATAGTAAATTGCGGGATCAAAAATCACGGGCTCACCCGCCTGAGTCACTGCGGCATTGCCCGCCCACAAATCACCATGCACCAGCGCTGGCTGTGGATCATGTCCCGCTAATAATTTAGGAATCTCACTGAGTAAGCGGCTTTGATCGGGAAAAATACCTCCTCGCTCAGTCGCCAATCTGAACTGATAGCCCAGCCGATGTTCCGTCCAAAATTCCGTCCAGTCCATCGTCCACTCATTAATTTGAACCGTCGATCCAATCGTGTTGTTTACCTGCCAGCCAAACCCCTTGCGGCTCGTGGTTTGGTGCAATGCCGCCAGCTTGTGACCCATTGCCTCCCAACCCGATCCGCTGGTTTGGCTCAACTGCAACCATTCCAAAACCAAATAGGCTGAACCTGCTACGGTTCCCCAGCAAATGGGTTTGGGTACTCGAATGGTTTGACTGGCAAGCATTTCTTCCAATCCTGCGGCTTCCGCTGCAAACATGGCAAGTTGCGCTGCCTGATTCACTTTGACAAAGTAAGCTTGCTGACTGCCAGACATTGCGTAGCCCGAATTGATGCAGCCGCCACTGACCGATCGCCGGGTTTCTATCTGAAAGGGTTGATCTACACTCTGGCTAACGTGCGTTGCGATCGCGTCCCACATAAATTACCCAAAGAAACAATCACCACATCCCTTGAACCAACCCGCTAACGGCAACACAGTTGGTGAACAGTTGCGTGTCACCCACGTCTACTGTCGCGGTATCTCCCTTCGTGAAGATTGTGACGCTGCCATCGCTATATTTTGCACCGGACCCTGATGGTGTTTGAGGCAGCACCATCACTTTGCTGCCAAAGGTTGCCTGGACGGTTTCATTATCAAAATACTTTGCCGAGAAGCCTTTTGCATCATTGCACTGATACACCGCAGTCGTAATGATTTTGGGTGTAGGGGTTGGCGATTGCGCGATCGCGGGCATTGCAAAAACAGGGATAATTGCCGCCGCCGCTAAGATGAGCCTAAAAGGAACGAGAAACTGGGTTGCCATCAGAAAAAGTCCTTAAACTAAGTCTGTTGCAAGGTTAACAGCAATTCAAGCAATTGCATCTTAGTAGATGAAAAACATTTAATAATGGATAACAGTGACAACCCATTTTGCTAGATTTCTCACTCCGCCTCAGGTCGAATTGTGACAATCCCGTAGGCGCTGGGCGAAAGATAGCGTTGAACGGCAACTCGCACGGCTTCAGCATTGATCGCTTGAATGTAGTCAGGATAGTGAATTGCCGGTTCTAAATCGTGTAGCAAAGTGTGATAGTAACCATATAGCCCAGAGCGATCGCTGGGAGTTTCGTTGCCAAACACAAAGCTATTGGTCGTTCGAGTGCGAATTTTGGCAATTTCCAGTTCAGTAATTAGGTCTGCTTGTAGCGCTTGGAGATGCTGGGCGATCGCGGCTTCAACCACTGCCAAATTCTCAGTCGGCAACTGCGCCGAAATATAAAATGCGCCCTGATGCAGATAGCTCATATTACTCGCCGAAATAGTTGAGACCAATCCCCGGTCTTCCCGCAGATCCCGCACGAGCCGCGAAGTGCGCCCCCGGCTCAGCACCGATGCCAACACATCTAACGCATAGGTTTCTGGGAGATCATTCAATCCAGGAACTCGCCAGATCATAATCAATCGGGCTTGCTGCAAGCTGTCGTCTGTGACTTCCCGGCGGATAATTTCGGTAAACGGGGTTTCAGCACTGAGGCGTTGGCGCGTTAGGACGGGAGGGTTTGCTTGCTTTTTTGCGGATTGCTGAAAGCTATCTTCCACAATTTGGATCAGGTCTTCAACAGGCAAGTTTCCGACGACACAAGCCGTTATGGATTGGGGCTGATACCAATTTGCGTGAAAGTCGCGCATTTGCTGAGCAGCCAAATTTTCTATAACTTCGGTCGAACCCAGCACATGGCGACAATAGGGCAGGCGAGCAAAGGTAAGTTCTACAGCATGGTGAAAGGTGCGACGACGGGGATTGTCTTGCGATCGCCGAATCTCTTCCAACACCACCTGCCGCTCGCGCTCAAACCCCGCATCAGGAATCGCCGCATTCATCACCACATCCACTTGCAAGGGTGCCAATTCAGCAAAATCTTTTGGAGCCGTGGTGATGTAGTAATGCGTGTAATCCTGACTGGTAGCCGCATTGGTCACGGCTCCCCGTTGCTCGATCAGCCGCTCAAACTCCCCACTTTGCAGTTTCGCTGTGCCTTTAAAAATCATGTGTTCTAAAAAGTGCGCCATGCCATTAATGTCATCGGATTCCACCGCCGAACCAACATTAAGCCAAATATTTAGGCTAACGGCTTCTATGGGCATCTGTTCGGCAATAATGGTCAGCCCGTTGGCTAAGCGATGAATTGTCGGTGTGTTTAAGGGTGAGGTCGAAGACTTGAGCAGAGTAGCCGTCATGCAGTGCCCTTGATGTGGGTGATATTTGACTATTTTAGACTGTTCGGATTGGGGATAACGGATGAAGCGAAGACCGAGTTAAGTTTTGGTTGAGTTTAGAGTGGCTGGGTGAAAGATGGGCATTTTTGGCTGTAGTGGAATTCAAGGCACTCTATTGGATTCAAGATATTTATGAAAGTGATCGAAAATACGCCTACCCGGCTTAAACTCCAACATTTCCCGATCAGACAATGGTGGGGCGGTGGAGTTGCGATCGCCGCTAGTTTGGGCTTGCTCACCTACTTGATCGGCTTCAAGCCCGTCTTTGCAAAATTAACTTGCGATCGCCCAATTCCGACTCAAACCAACTGCGATCTGACGCACTCTAGCATCCTGCGTCAAATAAACCATTTCCGCATCTTTGATCCCCAAGCCACAAAAATCATTACCCGGACTGGCAGCAAAAATAGCCGATCTTATGAAATTTGGATTATTAGCACCCTTACAGAACTGCCTTTTCTCCCTGGAGGCAGCGGCAGCTTTAACGAAAATCAGGCGATCGCTACTCAAATCGATGGTTACATCAACAATCCACAACCGCGATCGCTCTGGATATACCAACAAGATAAGATTGCCTTTGTATTTATTTTAGGTGGGCTAGGTCTGTTGAGCATCGGCGTATTCATGAGCCTCACTCCCACGGTGACTTGCAATTTCTACAAGCGGATGGATAAGGTCATCGTTGAGCGGCAACGTTGGAATCGTAGCAGTACTACTGTGGAAGAACGCCTGAGTCACATCTTGATGGTCGAAGTAGAAGAACGGCAAGCCAGATACCGCAAAGTTTATCGGGCAATATTGGTGCTGGCATCTGCCGAACATCTCCCCCTGCATCAAGACTTCATCAGTGAACAGAATGCCCGAAAAGCAACAGATGTGATCCAAAATTTTCTCCAGCCGAAGACCTAGCAAGTGCAACTATTCCAGGCTGTCTGGATCTTCTTCAACACCATAGCGATCGTAAAAAATCAGCTTTTCATCCATCTCAGTTTGGCGGTTTCCTGGCGATCGCACCTCAACTACTACTTGCGGAGTCACATCGCCCTCTTGCCATTGCTGACAAGAACCCCGGTGTCCCTTGGGTCTGCCATGGG
The DNA here is from genome assembly GCA_041752515.1 of Leptolyngbyaceae cyanobacterium. Classification (GTDB taxonomy): domain Bacteria; phylum Cyanobacteriota; class Cyanobacteriia; order Leptolyngbyales; family Leptolyngbyaceae; genus ULC077BIN1. The sequence continues at coordinate 39,362 of JBGSWI010000091.1, forward strand.
CTTGCCATCACTCTCTGGATAAAAAACTTCTGATTGCTCTGATTGAGGCGATCGCAGTTGAACCATATCCACCAACCTGGATGCATAAAATCTGACTTCAGTTTAGTCTTCTCTCAACTCACCCATAGCTCCTCTAAAACTTCCCTGATAATTTCAGCAGGGTTCCTTAAGATGGGAGGTGAAGTAAAAGGAAATAAATTTTGGCAAAAGTAGCGATCGCTAGCGCTAAAATTACCCACCAGCGGTATAAGAAGATTACATCTCACAATTGAATCACCCTATAAAACCACCGCACTTTTCGCATACCTCAATCTCATACCGTCCACAATCCCCTATCATCACTTAGTTGCCCATGGTTACATTGCTCGAAAATCCACTCCGTGCTGGTTTGCAACAAGACCGCGTACCAGCGCCGCAAATTCTGACCATTTTTGGTGCCTCCGGCGACTTAACCCAGCGAAAATTGATCCCCTCCCTTTATCAAATGAAACGGGAGCGTCGGCTTCCGCCCGAAATTACAATTGTGGGTTTCGCACGCCGTGAATGGACACACGACTACTTTCGCGACCATATGCGAGAAGGGGTTGAGCAATTTGGCAGTGGATTAGGCTCCGAAGCGACGTGGAACGAATTTGCCAAAGGGCTTTACTACTTTGCAGGCGATTTAGACAATCCAGAAAGCTATCAAAATCTAAAAACCTTCCTCAGCACTCTAGATGAGCAACGGGGCACTCGCGGCAATCGAGTTTTTTACCTCTCTGTGGCACCCCGCTTTTTCTCCGACGCAATTCTTCAGTTGGGATCTGCCGGGATGATTGAAAATCCCAAAAAGCAGCGAATGGTAATCGAAAAACCTTTTGGGCGAGATCTGAGTTCGGCTCAAGCGCTCAATCGAGTCGTGCAAAAAGCCTGTGATGAAACGCAGGTCTACCGAATTGACCATTACCTGGGCAAAGAAACGGTTCAAAACTTAATGGTGTTTCGGTTTGCTAACGCCATTTTTGAGCCACTTTGGAACCGTCAATTTGTAGACAACATTCAAATCACCGTTGCCGAAACCGTCGGGCTAGAAGGGCGGGCGGGCTACTACGAAACGGCGGGTGCCCTGCGCGATATGGTGCAAAACCACCTGATGCAGTTATTTTGCTTGACTGCAATGGAACCGCCTAACTCGCTGGATGCCGATAGCATTCGGGGTGAAAAGGTTAAGGTGCTGCAAGCGACCCATCTCGCAAACGTTGACGATATTCGGTTGACGGCGACCCGTGGGCAATACACCTCCGGGTGGATGAAGGGGAAACAGGTTCCTGGCTATCGAGAAGAAGAAGGCGCAGCGATCGATTCCACTACGCCAACCTATGCGGCGCTCAAGCTTTCCATTGATAACTGGCGTTGGAAGGGTGTTCCATTCTACCTACGAACTGCAAAGCGAATGCCTAAAAAGGTTTCGGAAATCTCTATTCAGTTTAAGGAGGTGCCGTTTTTAATGTTCCAATCGACAGCCCAACAGGTGAATCCTAACGTGCTCGCGTTGAGAATTCAGCCGGATGAAGGCATCTCCATGCGATTTGATGTAAAAACTCCTGGAAATTCACTCCGCACACGTCCGGTGGAAATGGATTTTCGGTATCAGTCTGCGTTTGGTCAACCCAATACTGACGCTTATGCCCGTCTGCTGATTGACTGTATGTTAGGCGATCAAACGCTCTTTACTCGCGGCGATGAGGTTGAAGCCTCTTGGCGCATTTTGACTCCGCTGCTGCAAGTATGGGATGCGCCTGCTCCTCCAGAGGTGATTCCCCTTTACGAAGCGGGAACGTGGGGTCCTGTGGAAGCTGAATTGCTGCTACAACGAGATGGGCGCAAATGGCGCAGACTGCTTTAGAGGAAAGACAGAAGACAGAAGAGGTAAAAATGACGAATCATGACTGGTTAATTACTGATTACTAAACAAATCACCAAAATCTGACCTATGACCACTACCCCCCTTATTGCTATCCAACAGCCGAAGGATGTTACGCTGCATGAGATTGAGGCGGAATTGAACGCCATATGGAATAGCCAAAGTGGCGATGTTACGATTACGGCGACTCGTGCTTCCACGTTCAGCATGATTGTTTATGAACCAGAAGAATTTCAGCAACTGCTGGCAGTGCTGGGTTTTTATCAAGGTGCCATTGATGGCATTCACGGTTCTGAAACTAAAGCAGCCATTGAAAAGGCTCAAAAGACCTACGATTTATCCATTACAGGGCGGGTTGACCCGGATACGCTGGCTCGGTTGCGGGAAGAGGTTGCGAGTTTACCCCCCGATCGCTTAAAGGTGACCAACATCAATCTGCGGGCGGCAAATTTGAGTGATGCGATCGCGGTTCGCAATCCTCGTCGCATTATTACCCTCAGTCCTATTTTGGGAGAGGATCAGGGGGTAACAGCAATTGTTTCAGCCTATTGTCCCCTTCAAAAAGCCTCTAGCGAAAATCTGATCTGTAGTGAGTACATTACTCTGACCGGAACGAAAGATGCCCTCAACCGAATTGGCGATGTAGTTGCGGCTCTGCTGGTTCCTGGCTTGCCCAAGTTTTTATGGTGGAAAGCAACTCCAAATCCTGAGCATGAGCTATTTAAGCGCTTAACCGAAGCGGCTCAGTGCATTATTTTGGATTCTTCTTACTTCAGCGATCCAGAGGCGGAGTTTATTAAAATAAAGGACCTGGTTGATTCTGGCATTTCAGTCGCCGATCTCAACTGGCACCGACTGCTACCCTGGCAAGAGTTGACGGCGGAGACCTTTGATCCACCAGAGCGTCGCACGTCTCTATCCCAAGTCGATCGCATTGTGATTGACTACGAACAAGGAAATACGGCTCAAGCGCTGCTGTTTTTAGGGTGGGTTGCTAGCCGCCTAGATTGGACACCGACTGCCATCATCGAAGTTGGCGGTGACTATGATATTCGGCACATTAAATTTGTCAATGCCGATCAGCTAGAAGTGGAAGCAGAACTGGCTGCGATTCCCACGGCTGACGTAGGCGAAATTGTGGGGGATTTAATCGGCTTACGGTTAGGGTCTACCGACCCTAATGCAAACTGCGGCACGATTTTGTGTTCTGAAACTACGGGCTGTATGCGACTGGAAGCAGGCGGCGCGGCTCAGGCATCTGGCGGCTACACCGAAATGGTGAAAGCGATTAATGACCAAAAAGCCGAGTTTTTGTTAAGTCAACAGCTTCAACGCTGGGGGCGAGAAGTGCTGTTTGAAGAAAGCCTTGCGATCGTGGTTCAAATTCTGTCCTTGCGCCCCCAAGGGGAGTAAAAGAAGCCTAGCTGCAATTTTTTTTGCAGATTCTTGTAAAGGCGTAGCATTGAAACAATCACCTTAACGACTTAATCGAAAATCTGACTGCCGAACGCTACGCCCTTACCCACGCTTCTCTGAAAGAAGACTATCTATCTATTTACTTTTTTTGCGACGCTTCAGCCACAAACTGCCTAAACCTGCCAACGCCATACCGGTCATGGTCGTGGGTTCTGGAACCGCAGCATTGCTGGTGGGAGCCACATAGTTGCCGAGTTCAGCCGCCGTTGCGGTAAACGCATAGAGGTAAGAAGGCAGCAAAGATGAGCCAGCGGGACAAGGAGCATCCAGCGCCACGTTGGCACCATTTGTGCAGACATCTGACTGTAGACCCGCAGAATTTTGAGTCACGCTGAAGTCGTTATCAATTCCAACAAGCACCGAGTAAGATCCGTTTGCCAGTTTTGGACCAATTGCAAACCCTTCAAACTTCTCTGCAACGGTTTCCCCTGCGCCTGCTAGCAGGGCTTGAATATCAAAGTACAGAGATTTACCCACAGGGGTTACTCCGGCGATCGCATTATTCGAGCCAGTCAGGCTGATATTGCTGACATCGGTTGCGCCAGTGATATCGATTTTGAAGGTGCGTTTGCTGCCCACTGGAGTTTTACCGGTTGGATCATCGACTCCAACTCCCCGATTATCGCGCTCTAGCACAATAAATTCGTGATCGTTAAGCGCCACAATGGAGCTAGCCCCAATGTTGCGACCTTGCGCCGTAGACGCAAAGTCATCTTGGGTGCCAGGAATGCGATCGTTGATTTCTGCAACCGTTTCTAATGGATAAACATATTGAGCGGTACTCTTGCCTGTTGCGGTATCAAACATCACGAGTCTCACGTTGCGGCTAGAGCGCCCATTAGGCGTGCCTTCCTGAGTGAGGGGATCTTGCAAAATAGCAATCAGCTTGGAGCCATCTGGGGTGATTGCCAAGCCTTCGTAGCCGCGATTGGCTTGCCGCCCTTGTGCCACAGTCACAGAACTGTTACCTGAGAACACTGGGTTACCTTGAGCATCTTTGGGCAAAACGTTGGCAGGGGTTTCAAATTCGCGAACCAGCTTGCCCGCAGGGGTGAATTCTTTAACGGAGGGACCGTATTCATCCGATACGTAGAAATTGCCGTTGGGCGCTAGGGCAAACCCCTCTGGATCAAGACTACGACCCAGCACATTTGCGGCACCACTCAGAAGCAGAGGATCGTATCCATCAAAATTTTTGCCCGCCTGGTCGGTGAACAGAATCGTAGATAGAAGTTTAAAGTTGCTGATGCCACCGCTATGGGGATCAATATCCAAGGTGAATTTTTCAACGCGAGTGTTATAGGGAATGGTGCCGCCCCCCGGTCCACGATCTACGAGTCCATAAAAGACATTGTTACCGCGATCGTAGTAAAAGTCAGAGCCAAAACCGCCTAAGCGATTGGTATTAACACTGTTGCCATTGGGAGCCGGTGCTAAATCAGTAGCATTACCGGGAATGCTTAAGGAATTAACGAAGGTGAATGCCTGGGCTGATTGTACGCCTGTAGTCATTCCTAAGACCGATAGGGTCAAAGAATATACCAGCGCCGATAGCCGAGTTTGAGAAAAGGTTGCCATTGGGTATATGTAAAATTACTGACCTATTTGAGAATCGGACACTAACATTAAGAACAGATTTAGAAAGGTTAAACATACAATTAGCAATCTCTTATTAGGCTATATCTTCATTTAACGGGGGCGATCGCTTAATCAAAACTTCACATAAGGTCGCCTGATCTCCGATCTACTCACTCAACGTTTTCATGATGTTTCTGGGTTTATCCACATTTAGCCCTCGTTGAACAGCGATATGGTATGCCAGCAGTTGCAACGGAATCACAGAGAGGACGGGAAAAAGAGGGTGGGCGATCGCGGGCAACATGAGCGCGTGATCAAATAAGGCGGCGGTTTCTGGGGAAACGTCGTTTGTGAGGATGCCAATCATCGGCGAACCGTGAGATTTGACTTTACGCAGGTGGGCAACCATGGCAGTATGAGTCGAATCGGTGGGAGCGATCGCAATCACAGGCACACGAGCATCGAGCAAGGCGATCGGTCCATGCATAAATTCGCCAGCACTGTAGCCTTCTGCATGAAGATAGGTCGTTTCCTTCAGCTTTAATGCACCTTCTAGGGCGATCGCTCGATTGACTCCCCGCCCTAGCACAATGCAGTGCTGCTGACTGACTAATTCCTGAGCAATATTTTTAATTTGGGTTTCTAACGCCAGCACTACTCGAATTTTTTCGGGTAACCCAGACAACTCAGCCCAGCAAGCCTGAATTTTTTCGGGCAAAGTGGCTTGGCAACCCATCGCCAGCTCTAGCGTTAGATAAAAGCAAACTATTAACTGATTCACAAACGTTTTGGTGGCAGCCACGCCAATCTCTGCCCCTGCCAAGGTGGGCAAGATCTGATCCACTAACTGGCTCAAGGAACTACCCGATTGATTCGTAATCCCTAGCAGGCGAGGCTGAAATACAGCAGCCTCAGCTAAGCGACGCTGTTTATCTAGGGCGATCGCGGTGAGAGTGTCAGCCGTTTCGCCCGATTGTGTGATACCCACAGTCAGCGTATTGGCAGTCATAGGCAGAGGCGCTGACTGAAACTCTGAGCCAGATCGAATTCGTGTGGGAATACCAACCAGTTGCTCAATCCAATACTGGGCAATCAATCCAGCGTGGTAGCTAGTGCCACAAGCAAGAATGTGAACCTCGTTAAGATGGGTAAGAATGGGCAGAGTATCCGAGGAAAGCGAAGCAGGAAAGTAGTGCGCAAGGCACGCTTGCACGGCTTGAGGCTGCGCATAAATTTCCTTAAGCATATGGTGAGGAAATTCGCACAGACTATCAAACTGATTGGCTGGGTCAGCCTCAGGTGGATTGGAGTTCACGTTTCGGATGGGTAATGACCTCTTCAGTGTGCCTTAGGCGATCGCTCCTCTCACCTTTTCCACCTAATCATCTAAATCATCGATAAGTCACCCGACACTTCTAGACGGGTAGTTGTGCTAGAACTCATGAACATTTCAGATAGATTTTCGGAGACGGAGGGGCTAATCCAACCCATTTGTCGAAGTAAATGAACGGCAACAGCGTGTTTTGCTCGCTTTGCACCATCCATCACCTTAATTGCCAATCCCATACCTTCACCCACGCGACCGATGCACTGTATTCCTTCGGCTCCAGATTTGCTTACCAGTTCCCCTCCCGTCAGGCGCATTAACTCTGTATCAAACTCCCTTGTCCCTGCAACGAGCATAGGATAATGAACCATTGCTCGAATGATTCGTTCCATGTCCAAACTATCGCCAGAGGCAAGTCGAGCATAGAGAGTCGCCATTTGCCCCATTTGCAAAAAATAAGTGGGTGCACCACAATCATCGCGGGCAGCAATTAATTCTTCGCCAGGCATTCCTAAGAGATCCGCAAGCTTTTGCAAAATAAGCTGCTGGATAGGATGATTAGGTTGCAGGTAGCTATTGAGGCTCCAGTTGCGCTGCTGACAGACTGCGAGCATCCCAGCGTGCTTACCAGAGCAATTATATTCCAATGGGCTTTTTTTCCCTTCTGGAGTAGGGCACTGTAGTGCTGAGGGGTCAATATCCGCTCGCCAAAGAATGTTAAATGCCTGCCTAACTTGCTCTACGGTGCCTCGATGAGAGCTACAAATAATTGCTAGGTCGCGATCGCCCAATCCGTAGCGTTCTAAGGTGCCTGTAGTAGTCACCGCCAGTGCCTGAAAGGGTTTTAATGCCGAGCGAATAAAAGTTGCTGTTTCAGCACTGCCAGCAACTGACAAAACTCGTCCGCGATCGTCACTCACAACCGCCTGCACTCGATGCATTGATTCAACAAGCCCTTCGCGCAAAAGTCGCACGACTAGCTCTGCTGCCTGTGTTCGTCTTCCCCGTGGTGTAGTCATAGCCACAACTCTAACATCAGACGGGGACGGTAAAATATTTTATTTGAAAGCAGCAAACAAAACCTCAGTGCGATCGAATAACGATTAAACCTTAAGCTCTTTAGAGAACTCCATGAAAAAGATGATCCAATAGTCAGCTTGGGTTATCGATAATTTCCACAAACCACTTTGGCAAGTTGGGGAGTCGCTGAATCTGATGTTCTAACTCAGTCATTGCCTGCCGGGTCAGCTTCACCCCAGTTTTGTACCCCTTCTCAACCAATTTGACCACGGGATGGCGACCCTTAAAAGTCAGGGTTTTGGCAAAGTGCAGCACGCTCTCCACCGTTTCGAGTAAACTGCCATTCCAATGCTGCTGTAACCAACCAAAGGTCCGTTCTACCGGATTGTACTTGCTGTGATACGGGGGGTAATAAGCTAATTGGAACTTCAGGTGAGACCGGTGGGCAAAGGCGACGATGCGATACATGAACTGAGTGCGACGGGAATGGTTTTCAGGACCATTGTCCTGATTAATCACCAAGGTGCGAATGTGGGAAAGCTGGTCTTTGACCGGTTCCCACCACAGTTCAATCAAGTCCACGATACAATCGGCGGTCAATTTGGAGCAGACAAAGAACAAATACAATTGCTTGAATTCGGGCAGAAAAATACCATAAGGGGTCAGGGTGATGGTGGCATCAAAATCATGGTCTAACGCGACGGTCGGCATTCGAGTTTTCCCCCCTTGGTCAAACTCCCCAACCTTGACCGCGACGTTGGCATCAATCGAAATGCGTAAGGTCAGCATCGGCTTGTTGATTGACTTGATGGATTTGCTCAAAAATTGCCTCAGTTTCGGGAATTCGCTTTTGGGGTTTCGCCTTAACCACCCGTTTCAAGGTGTATCCCATCGTGTTTAAGCGACAGCGGATCGTTTCGTTACTGGGCAGTTCCTCATCCCGGTAGCCTTTTTGCTCAATCAGTTGGCGACGCACCTCAGCCGTACTGATCCGACTATACAACCGAGTACTTTTGAAACTGGGGTCGGTTTGAGTCTGTGGGTCTACGATGGCTCGAATGTCGTCTAACAAATTGGGCAATTTGACCTCAATGCGCTTGCGTCCACTGCGCTCATATCCATCGACAATCGCTTGTCCACTGAGTAACTCCTGCATCCCTTTGCGGATGGTGCGTCGATTCCATCCCAATTCTCGTTCTGCTAGAGTTTGTTCACCAATGCCCAATCCTTTCAGCTTTTGAGCCGTTTTGATATACAGCGTTTTGAGACTATCGGTTAGCTGGATCAGGGTGACTGGACTCATGCGGGTAATTTAGATTCACGATAGCCCGTTATCGCAGGATCAATCATTCTTTGCAGTTCTCTATGTCTAAGGCAAAAAGAAGATAGAACAAGGCACCAGTCAGTTTATTTTCCTGTGGCTACTTAAAAATACGACTCAGAAAAATGATGTTCCGGCGCTTTTGTTCTCGTTTGTAATCACGGCTGGGTTAGTTGGCGGTGTTTTTTGGTGGTTAGCTCAAAAATCTGGACTGAATGTAGGAAATATTCTTTCTCAAGGCTCCAACTCCAACTCATCAAGCAACTCAAACTCGGCAAATGTTCAAGATTTTACCCAAGTACAAAACGTGCCGGGTGGGCTGTTTACCTATGGCGGCAGCACCTCTTGGGCAACGATTTGGGCAACGATTCGGCGAGATGTGGATACTGCCATTCAAGCGGCTCGTCCTGAATTTCGTCTGCGGTATGTGAATCCAACTGGTGAAGCCCCCGGATCAGCGATCGACATTCGGATGCTAATGCGCGATGAATTAGCCTTTGCCCAATCGTCTCGCCCGGTGACCGATCAGGAATATCAGCAGGCAAGTCAGCGGGACATGGAACTAAAGCAAGTTCCGATGGCGATCGATGAACAAATCATGAAAGGGCGCGGCTTTGGGGCAACGGTTCAAACAGTGGCTACGACTACTCAGGCGGTGCGTAAACTGGCTCAAACTCCCGGTGGTATTTACTTTGCCTCTGCGCCTGAAATAGTGGATCAATGTACGGTTAAACCGATCGCGATCGGACGCACGCCAAATGGCTTAGTGCCGCCTTATCAGGGATCATTGGTTTCCCCCTCCCAATGTCCCGCTCAACGTAATCAACTCAATGAAGCGGCGATCAGAGGAGGTCAATACCCCATTACACGCAGTTTGTTTGTAGTGATCAAGCAAAATAACCAGCGAGAGCAGCAAGCCGGAGAAGCCTACACCGATCTTGTTTTATCTAATCAAGGGCAAATGTTGCTTGAGAAAGCGGGCTTTTTTCCTATCCGGTAGGGCAGAGTTTTGAGTTTTGTTCGCGTAGCGTCTCCGCAGGAGATATTTTGAGTTTTGTTCGCGTAGCGTCTCCGCAGGAGATATTTTGAGTTTTGAGTTTTGCGAATCAAATCGAGAAATTGATGTATGAACACCTGTTCAGATGTTATGATGAAATCAATCGCTTATGAGGCTGATCCACAATGGCAACTGTTACTCAAATGAAATGTGCTTGCGAACCCTGCTTATGCATTGTGACTCCTGGTTCTGGCACCGTTGAAAAAGAAAATAAATACTACTGTAGCCAAGCCTGCGCCGATGGACATAAAGATGCTCAGGGCTGCGGACATTCTGGCTGCGGATGCTAAAAAAAGGTTTAGTTAGAAGTTAGAGAGCGGACTCACACGCTCTCTAACTTCTGTTTTTTATAGACCTTTCATCACTTCACGGGCGGCAGCTAGCGTCTCATCAACATCAGCATCGGTATGAGCTAGAGAGGTGAAGCCTGCCTCAAACTGCGATGGAGCAAGGTAGATCCCCCGCTCTAGCATACCGCGATGGAAACGGCTGAATTTGCCGAGATCGGATTTTTTGGCATCTTCATAGTTATTCACAGGTTCTGCGTTAAAGAAGAAGCCGAACATTCCGCTAATTTGTCCGCCGCAGGCTGGATGCCCGGTTTCGTGGGCAACTTTTAGCATTCCTTCAGCAAGGCGCTTAGTCACGCGATCAAGTTGCTCATAAGTACCCGGCTGGCGCAATAGTTCCAATGTTTTAATGCCTGCTGTCATGGCTAGTGGATTGCCGGAAAGAGTTCCCGCTTGATACATGGGACCCGCCGGGGCTACCATCTCCATAATGTCTCGCCGTCCACCGTAGGCACCCACGGGCAAACCGCCGCCGATGATTTTACCTAAGGTGGTCAAATCTGGCGTGATACCAAATTTTTCTTGGGCACCCCCGTACGCAATCCGAAAGCCCGTCATAACTTCATCAAACACGAGCAGGGCACCGTTTTCGCGAGTCAATTCACGCAATCCCGCCAAAAAGCCATCGTCCGGTACGATGAATCCTGCGTTGCCGACTACAGGTTCTAGAATCACCCCGGAAATCTCGCCAGGATGTTCTTCAAATAAGGCTTTAACCGCTTCTAAATTGTTGAAAGGTGCCGTCAGCGTATTACTTGTAGTGGATTTTGGCACACCTGGAGAATCGGGCAAGCCGAGAGTGGCAACGCCCGATCCTGCTTTTACCAAAAACATATCGGCGTGCCCATGATAGCAGCCTTCAAATTTGATCAGCTTGTCTCGTCCGGTGAAGGCGCGCATCAGTCGTAAAACCGACATACAGGCTTCGGTGCCTGAGTTGACAAAGCGTACCATTTCGATGCTAGGAACCGCGTCAATTACCATTTCTGCCAGCACATTTTCCATGCGGCAAGGTGCGCCAAAGCTAGTCCCTTTTTGAGCGGTTTCACAGATGGCAGTGATCACGTCAGGATGGGCGTGCCCACAGATTGCAGGTCCCCAAGTGCCGATGTAGTCGATGTAGCGATTGCCATCTACATCCCACGCATAAGCGCCCTGGACGCGATCGAACACAATAGGTTGCCCCCCGACCGACTTGAATGCTCTCACAGGAGAACTGACTCCTCCGGGCATCAGTTTTTGGGCAGCCGCAAAAATTTCGTCTGATTTGGTGGTCTTAAATGAGCTTGTAATCAATTGATGACTCCTTAGAGGGTTATTCAACGTCCCATATATCCATTGTGTAACGAGACTTGTTTCGTTGGCAGGCATTTCAATCTAAAGATACAGGTGATTTTAAGGGATATACATTACTTTATGCCTATGTAGTTCAGTCAAGGACTAAAAGATGCCTTATAAAACTCACCACGATTTACCCTCTTACATTCGCAATCCTTTGTCGGATGGGGCACAGCGTTTCTACCAAATCGCGTTTAACTCTGCTCTGCAATGGTATGGCGAGGAAGAGAAAGCACACCGCATCGCTTCAAGTGCCATTAAGAGCCAATCAGCTAGTTTGAATAGCGCGATCGAGTAAATTAGAAGGCTATGCAGACCTCTTTTGAGGTAGCTTCAGAGTGGGCTTGATGATTAGTGCTTCCGTCATGGCGCTGCGGAGGTTTTCGTGGGAGCCAATATGATAAAAATGTTGGTGAGTTCTTAACTCTAAACCTGACCAACATTGTGGGATGTGGTTGTTTTTACGATGGCAATTCTCTAGCCACATAGAAACGGCAAACCCGCAGGGTAATTGTTGGGCGATCGCGGCTAATTTTTCTGCTTCCGCTAAGCTCCACTGATTGTGATAGTCAGTGTGACGACCAATGTAAGGCGGATCGAGGTAAACAAAGTCGTCTGGCTGAGCTTCCTGTAGGGTTTCAGCCCAATCAGCCACGCGTAATTTCCAGTCTTTTCCCGTCATGCATTGGGCAACCCAACTTACTTGATTAGAAATTTTGGTGATGTAACTTTGAGCAAATCGCTGGGGCTTTCGACAAAAGGGCACGTTAAATTTTCCTTTGCTGTTAAATCGCATCAGTCCGTTGAAGCAAGCGCGATTGAGAAACAGAAAGTCTAGCGGGGATGGGGTTTGGTTAAAGCGATCGCGCACTGTATAGTAATGCTCCTCGCCCTTTTGCCGCAGTGCTTCGCCTTCTTCCACTAAGAATTTTTGAACCGAGGCGCGATCGAGAGTTCCCTGCTGAATGGCTTGATAAAATCCAATAATGTGTGGATTCGTATCCGCAAGCAATGCGCGATCGGGTAGTCGATTGAAAGCAACTACGCCCGATCCTAAAAAGGGTTCAATCCAAGTCGCATTGCTATCTTGCCAAGCAATTTGGCTCAAAATGAAAGGCACTAATTTTGTTTTAATTCCCTGGCATTTGATTGGAGGAACTCCAACGTGTGGCGGTTGAGGCAAAGCAGAAGTCATAGAGAAAAGGAATGGAAAGAAAAGCGAATGGAGAGAAAGGAGGGAAAAGCGAATGGAGCAGCCGATGGGATGATAAAAAGATGAAGCGGTAAAAGGACAAGTAAAGCGAATGGACAATCAAGCGATTCCGGTTGAAGCCATTAAATATGACGATCGCGGTTTGGTTCCGGCAATTGTGCAGGATTATCTCGATGGCACGGTGCTAATGATGGCATGGATGAACCCAGAGTCGTTGCAAAAGACGATCGACACGGGTGAAACCTGGTTTTGGAGTCGATCGCGCCAAGAATTTTGGCACAAGGGCGAAACATCAGGACATTTGCAGCGGGTGAAATCGTTGCGCTATGACTGCGATAGCGATTGTCTGCTGATTACCGTGGAGCAAATTGGAGATATTGCGTGCCATACGGGCGAACGGAGTTGCTTTCATCGCGTCAATAATCATGTGGAAGCGCCACCCGCAGATACGCTCTCTCAGGTCTATGCAGTGGTGCGCGATCGCCGCGATCATCCCAACGAAACCTCCTATACTTGCAAGCTGTTTGCTGGGGGCGACAACAAAATCCTCAAAAAAATTGGCGAAGAATCGGCAGAGGTCGTCATGGCTTGTAAAGATGATGACCGTGCCGCGAACAATTCTGAGACGCAAGCCGCGATCGCGGGTGAAGTGGCTGATTTGTTTTATCACTCGCTGGTTGCCTTGGCTTATCATCACGTAGATCTCAAAGCGGTGTATCGCAAGTTGCAAGAGCGCCGTGGGTAAACTATTAGCGAGAATGAAATAATTTGTACGGGTTTGGATGGCAGATGCGAACCGATTTACTCATTTTTGCAACGGTATGCATTAGCGTTGCCGTTGCGCCCTATGCCGAAGCAAAACGGGCGAAATGTGCTGATTTTAGCTCTCAGGAGGAGGCTCAGGCTTTTATGCGATCGCAAGGAGCCAACTATCTCGATCGCGATAATGATGGGGTTGCTTGTGAAGCGCTTCCTCGTCGCGGAATGCCCCAGCCGAAGCCATCATCACCGCCCCGTGGGCGATCGCCCCGCACCCAGTTGCCCGTCGATCGCCAGAGTCAAGTTATCGTGCTGAGTGTGGGCGATGGCGATACGCTGGAGGTGCAAGACGGTTCAACCAATATGACTGTTCGGCTTGCTTGTGTAGATGCGCCAGAACGTGCCCAAGCGCCTTGGGGTCAAGCCGCCTCTGCGCGATTGAAGCAACTTCTACCCATCGGGCAAGTGGTGCAACTGCGGGAGGTTGATCGCGATCGCTATGGGCGCACCGTGGCAGAAGTATCGGTAAACGGGCGATCGATCAACCTGCAAATGGTGCAGGAAGGGATGGCGGTTATTTATCCCAAATATTTTTACAATTGCACCGCCACTCAAGCAGCAATTCTCATTATGACCAATAGCTGTTCAATCTGTGAAAAACCCAGTAGTGTAAGGACATCTGAATGACCCAAGAGAGTCAGAACGGTTGAAACAGCTAGGGTTGTTTGATGGGATAGTAAAGTCTTTTCGCCAGG
>JBGSWI010000092.1:0-32965 GCA_041752515.1 Leptolyngbyaceae cyanobacterium
ATCTTTGAGTCCGTTCAGTTTGGCGATCTCCGGCAGCGTTTTGCGAGGCAGGGGACTGATAATTCCCACATGCAGCCATTTGAAACACTCATACAGTCGCACATCCTTAAAGACTGAACGATAGAGGAGGCAGTAATCATCGATGTAGCCCACTGTGGCAATCGAGGGTCGTAACGCGAACATCTTCTCAAGGTAAACTCTACTGACCTTGAGTCTAATTTACTCTCCTAAAGGTAACAAAAGAGGGCTGACCATACAGAGGTCATCGATCAGAGTCGCACTGGGCAGTTACTGGGAAGACATCCTGCCCCACCACCGATTGTGCTCTACTGGTGGGATTGAAGAAAAGTTGGCAACACCTTAAGTCCTTTGGTTAATAGACATCTTCTTATAAGTGAAATCTTATAGCTCACTGCTAACGGCTCCTAAAGTATTCAGGGTAGTTCTTTGAGCTTCATTGATTCCTGTTACATGACTGATATTCATTCCTTCGTATGGACGCGGAACTCTTAACGTCGATGTGCATGATCGCGTTTCTAAGCTCCAACGCTTAATCGTCTCGTCAAAGCTGCCGCTGAAAATGGATGGTGTGGATCGTTGTGAAACGACTTCTGGAAAATCTGCATCCTCTTGACTGGCAGTATCATGTGCAAGAGTGATCGATTGGCACACCATTGTTGAGACTAAGCCTGTGTGTCCTTTCATCACCTGGACACACTTACCAGTCGCAACTTCCCAGTATCGAACCGTTTGATCCAGTCCGCCGCTGATCAAGTGCCGCCCATCGCCGTCGTAAACCACTGTCATTACTGGTTCAGTGTGTCCTTCAAAGGTTTGTAGACATCTTCCAGTCGAAACCTGCCAAAGTTTGATTGTTTGATCGAAGCTGCAACTGACCAAACACTGTCCATCTGCACTGAAGCTTACTTGCCAAACACTATTGCTGTGTCCCAGTAATGTTTGGAGGCACTGACCAGTTTGCACATTCCAGAGCTTAATGGTGGTATCAAAGCTACTGCTAGCTAACCATTCGCCATTGGGACTAAATGCGATCGAAACGACAGGAGCGGTATGCCCGTCTAGAGTTTGTACACATTTACCTGCATCTAAATCCCAAAGTTTGATCGTGCGATCGTAGCTGCCACTGGCTAACAGGTGTCCTTGGGGATGAAAGGCAACTGACCAAACCCAGCTACTATGACCTTGTAATGTCTTTAAGCAGCGTCCAGTCTTGCAATTCCAAAGCTTGATCGTGCGATCAGCGCTTCCACTCGCCAGGGTAATTCCGTCTGCACTGGTATCATCATCCACAAGCTGGGGATTGAAGGCAACTGACCAAACCCGATTGCTGTGCCCATGCAAGGTTTGCACGCATTGTTCAGTAGACGTATTCCACAAGCGGACAGTTTGGTCTTCATACCCACTGGCTAAGTGCTGTCCATTAGGGCTGAGGGCGATCGCCATGACTGAATTGGTATGTCCCTTAATGGTCTTGATGCATTGCCCGGTTTTCAGAGCCCACAGTTTGGCAGCGTGATCATCTCCTCCACTTGCCAACCATTGATCGGTCGGATTGAAGGCAACGGACCACACACGATTGCTATGTCCGTGTAGGGTTCTGGTACAGTGCCCTGTTTTCACATTCCACAGTTTCAGGGTTTGATCGTAGCTGCTGCTAGCAAGAGCATCCCCATCTGGATTAAATGCGATCGCAGTCACAGTGCTGGCGTGTCCAGACAGCGTTCTCAGGCAGGCGCTTGTTTCCACATCCCAGACTTTAATCGTATGGTCAAAACTACCGCTTGCCAGCAGTTTTCCATTGGGGCTAAACGCGATCGACTTTACCCAGCCTTGATGTCCAGTCAACGTTTTCAGGCATTGATCGGTACTCAAATCCCAAAGTTTGATGGTTTGATCTTCTGAGCTGCTTGCCAGCGTTTGACCATCCGGGCTGAAGGCAACAGACCACACGCGACCTTGATGTCCCACTAGTTGAACAGAGTCATTCACAACACCGGAACGACTATTAAAGGCAATAGCTTGTGATAGATCCGCAGATGCTTGGAGGTTCCATAACCGAATTGTGGCATCCTGAGAACTGGTTGCGATGGATTGTCCATCTGGGCTGAAGGCGATCGCGTTCACCGAGTAGGTGTGCCCGACGAAGGTTTTGAGGCATTCCCCCGTATGAGCATCCCAAAGTTTAACCAGGTAGTCATCGCTGGCGCTGGCAAGAAATTGACCATCTGGGCTGAACGCAACTGCCCAAGTCCAATGCTTATGCCCCTTACAGATGACAAGTTGCCTTCCGCTTGGAACTTCCCAGATTTGAATATTGCCACTGGTATCGCTGGTGGCTAACCGTTGACCATCAGCGCTAAACGCAACAGAAGCGATACCGCCAAAGGTTTCTGCAAAAACAGATTGAGTAATTTTGCACTGAGTAAAGTTAGCACGATGTAAGGTGACGTTGGGTAGGTAGGCTTGGCGAATGGTCAGGTTTGAGAAATCGCGGTCGTGTAACGTGCGCTCTGCGCTCTCGCTCAAGTCACTGTGCAGTTGCCAGAACAAATTCAGCAAATTCCCTGCCGCATAACCACCTTCCCCGGATTTGCCGCGTAGAGCGACTACTAGGCGGTTGAGATGATTTTCGAGGTTCTGCTGATTTTCAAAGGCTGCCAGGAGTTTGTCTTTAACGGGTTGCAGAATTAAACGGATTTGAGCTTCCCGGATGTAATCCTTGGCTTGGGCTTTGATTAAGGCGTAACGGTTGAAGAACGTTAATTCGTGGGCAGAAATATCCTCGTAGAACCGTTTCACCAATTGCTCGATCATGTATTCCATCACCACGGGTTGTTGAGAAAAACCAACGGCGTTGATTTCAATCAGCGTGCGCGGAGCGGTCTCTATGAGACTTCGTGCTTGCAAGGATGCTAAAGCTTCTAACATCTCCCGCTGTGGGACTTTGGGTTCAATGTCGTCTTGCAATTCCTCTAGGGTGAGTGATTCCTGAGAGATCGCTAACCAATACATCACCTGCTGTTCTATATCCGACAAACGGTTAAGTTGCTGATCTAGTAGTTCGCTAATGTCTCCAAAGACAACCGCTCCCTGGGTCAAGAACGTCTCAATATTACCGTTAAATAGCGATCGAATGGTGGCAGCGGCAATTTTGAGTGCTAGAGGGTTGCCGCTATAGTGTTCAACCAATTCGCGGCAGTTTGCATCGGACTCGATCAATCCCTTTTCATGCAGGAGCTTTTGTCCTTCTGATGACGGCAGCCCGGTGAGTTGCAGCGATCGTACCGGGAGTTTATCCCCCTCTCGAATGCCGATTTCTGCTGGCTTCTCTCGACTGGTCAACACCAAGCAGCTTTGATGCCGTTCATCACTCACTCGTTCCAGCAGTTGACGATAAGCTTCGTAGCCCTGACGATATCGTCCTGTACGTTCACCGCTCTGGAGAATCGATTCCACATTGTCCAACACCAGCAGACAGCGATGTTGACGCAGATGGTTCATTAAGCACGAAATCTGGCTATCAACGGATTCTGGTAACTTTACCTCCTGCTGGTTGGACAGAAAGGAAATCAAGTCGGCTAGCAGATCTGGCAGAGACGGAGCGTGACGCAAACTGCGCCAGATCAGATAATCAAACTCGCCTTGTACTTGCTCGGCTAATTTGACGGACAGAGATGTTTTGCCCATCCCGCCCATTCCCAGAATCGTGACTAAACGGCAGTGGTCTTGCTGAACCCACTGGGTTAATTGGGCTAATTCGTCGATGCGATTGTAAAAGATGGAAACATCGATCGCCTCTCCCCAGTCTTGATAGGGTATATGGTATAGGGTATCGGGTGTCGGCGCAATTGCAGCCCCAGTCCCCCTCTTCATCGCCCGCTTCAACACAACCTGAAAGTTTCGCCTCGTAACCTTCTCTCCCAAAGCGTCAGAGAGTGTTTTCCACAGATCAGAACCCGTATCTTTGATGTAACCGAGAGTGTAATCAAACTGTTCGGCAATCTCCTTGTAGGACAGCCCTTCACACGAGTGCCGAAACACCACCTCCTGAACCTTGCTTAACTGTCCCTGTGGCAAAATCTGCTCAATTAGCTCTAGCCCTTCTTCAAAGGTCACACTTCAAACTCCCCAGGTGAATGACTCAATGCACTAGCAGAACAAGCACCCTGCCTGATTCTCAGCATTGGTAGAGCGATCGCACCCTGACTCCAGTTGAGCCATCTGCTTCCAAAGCTGAAATTCTTCTCTGTAAAGATATTCCGCTTTAGAAGCATGATTTCCGGCAAATTTCCTGGTAATTTTGCTCAACCCATATCTAGATTTAATCAGGTTCGCTGGTAAATTTGCTGACCTTCATCCGACCTTTACCCGACCTTCATCCGACCTTCTCCCGACTGACGAACTTCATTTCAGACAGTTAGGTTGTTTGGAAGGTAAATGCGAACGCGCTCCTATTGAGTCAGCTAACCAGATTATTAAGAGCCTTCGCCGATCTCATAGTTTGGACTCAAGTTGTAAATTGTAAGGGCTGACAAAAATGAGTGAACTTTTCAACCAATTGGTTAAAGCTTACGCAGAGACGACCATTGATTTTCCTCAACTAAAAGGGATTACCATCGCTCAATGGCTCCTAGAATCTGGTCGCGGGACTAGCCGTCTCGCCACTGAACATCTTAATTTTGGTGGTTTGAAATGGCGAGATGAGATGACAGGGTTTGCTACACCAGTAGACTACGAAGCGAGTGATGGTTGGGGACAATATTGCAAGTTTGATAGTCTAGAAAAATTTGTTAAAGGCTACTGGCGTTTTTTAGAGCGTTCTCCATACGAAGGATGGCGCAACAACGTAGGCTCGGCTGAAGCATTTATTGGTTTTGTTGGACCTATTTATGCAGGTGACAGCAATTATGTTTCCAAGGTTTTGAACGTCTATGATGAAGCAAAGCAACTTCTAGCTGATGCAGAGCATAGCGATCATCATCCAGGAACTTCAGAACCTGTAACCAAACCACCTGTCAAAGCATTTATTGAGAGTCCCAATTATAGCAGTCGAGCGGGTGCTGATATCGATACGATTATTGTTCACTACACAACCGCAGGGACTTTTGAGAGTACAAAAAACCATTTTCTAAATCATGCATCAGAGGTTTCTGCCCACTACGTCATTGATAGAAACGGCGACATCTATCAAATGGTTAAAGACACGGACAAAGCTTGGCACGCTGCCCAAGCCAATCGCAGCAGTATTGGGATCGAACACGTCGCTAAACAAGGAGATCGATTAGCGCAGGCACAGGAAAAATCTTCTGTTCATCTTATCAAGTGGTTGATGACAGAGTATAAAATTCCCAAGGAGAACATCAAGGCTCATAAACAAATTCTCTCAAATAGCTGTCCAGGAAATATTTTTGACGATGATATCAACGATACCAGTGTGCCGAAATTTAAGGTGTGGGTTGCCAAGAATTTCTCAAGTAATGTAACGCCGCCCCGGACAGGAATCGGTCCAAGTGGATCAGGAATTTATGTTGTGCGACCAGGGGATACCCTCTCTGCCATCGCAGATCGTCATGATATGACCTTGGATGCACTGCTGGCACTCAACCCGAGTATTCATGATCCTGATCGCATCTTTCCTGGTCAAAGAATCATGGTTGCACGGGTAGGTGTAGACAATGGTTTGATTGACCCTATCAGTCGTCGCTTGAAACTTCCGATTACAATCGCTGAATATCAACTTGACCCTAGCAATTACCAAGTGTTCTCTCATCGCGTTTTGGGTGATATTACGATCACTGGTGGATACATGGAGCCTTATGGTCATGCTCCAAAGCCGGAACAAAAAGCTATTTTTTTGAATGGAACCTTAAAAACCTTACCTCCAGATGGGTCCGGTGAGGGGCGAAATATCGGTACCGACTATGTAGTCTCTAACCGTAAAGTGAAAGCTTGGTATGGGGGGACTGTCACAAAGCGAGGCAATGAAGGCGGCTACGGACGACGGGTTCACCTTCAACTGGATGTCACCTATGAATTTCAAGGCAAAAAATATCAGGTTTATCAGGCGTTTGCTCATTTGCAAGAAATTTCAGTCAGTGTGGGACAAGTGGTAGAACAAGGCGATCAAATTGCCATTATGGGAGGCTCAGGTGCTTCCTCAGATAGCGACTATCCACTTCATGTGGATTTGAGTACGTATCTTTTCATCAATGGCGATTTGGTTCAGCTAAATCCTCAAGCTCTAGATAACCAGCTATCTTGATCTGTAACCTAGCAAGATCGACGAACCCAGTACTCATAGACCTTTAGTGCAACTTTAGGACTGGATTTCCTAATGTCAACCTCACTAATGAAACTCAACAAGTCGTTTAACCGGAGATTTAACAATGGATGAACTGATCAAACTGATTTTGGCGCACAAAGGCAAATCAACCGACTACCGAATTGTGATCAAAGGCGTTAGAGTTTTGCCGATTGGTGTGGAATTGGAAATTATTCATCTGCCAAGTAATGACAATGCGATGCTCGTTGTTCCGTAAAGGGTAATTGAAATCTTGCGATCACTCCCTATCAATTGATGAGCGATTGTAGTTAATTCTGCTCTCCTAGCGCGATCTCTGAGCACTTATAGATTGAATTGAGGTGACGCAACCCAACACCACATTGCCATGCGATCGCTCATTCAACCCACATCTAACAACTGAGCGATCGCAATTACTCTCTGCATTAATTGAGCATTAAATTGAATAGATTTGCGCTCATCATTTTGATCAAAATCAAGAGTGTTCACAAACATGCACTGTGGAACCATAACTCATGAACAAACTCCAAATTCCTTCAAACTCCAAATTCGACTCTCTGCGGGCAATGGAACTTGCCAATTTGATTGAGCATGCCTATCAACAGTATGACTCCCACCAAGCAGGTCAAACCTGGCTACCTGACCCTAGTCAAACAGGAATGTTAACAGGCTCTACAACGCTCGATCTTGATGCGACTGATACACAAGCTGGAAAAGTCGAATACAAAATCCTTAGCACGTTTTACTACACCGGATTTTGGATGCTTAGACCCGAAAAAGTCCCCTTTGGATTCATCGCTCAACGACAGCTTGAAAACGGCACTTTTGGAGTTTTCGTTGTATTTAGAGGAACGCGAAAAGAAGCAGAATGGATCAGCGACTTTCAAAATGGGCAAGCTCCGTTCCTATGGGACGAGAACTTAGGATGGGTTAGCCGAGGATTCAACAAAATCTACACTCGTCCTAATGCAGCACATCCTGAATTGCTAATCTCACCTGTCACCCATCCCTCAATCGGTGATGTCGTCCTCAATACACTGAGCGCCTGTCCTCCGGGTTCTCAAGTATTCGTGACAGGACATAGTTTAGGTGGTGCTTTAGCTACACTAGCAACACTTCACATCAAGACCGCCACACAATTCACACAACCCACTCTATACACCTTTGCCAGTCCTAGAGTAGGCGATCCGAAGTTTGCTGCTCATTTCACAGATTTGGAATGCTTCCGGATTGCTAACAGTGAAGATATCGTTCCAACTGTACCACCTGCAACTAGCAAACTTATTGGAGAAGACATGCTCAAGCCTGAGTTTCGTAATCAGGTGAATGATGATGATACAAGTGATGAAGAAATGCTGAATCGGCTTTCCCCTGGAAGATTTGAAACCGCCAAATCTCTGCGACAGCTTGAAACGCGATTTCTTACCAGCACAGCCCCACGCAATCAACTATATCAGCATATTGGAATGCCGCTATATTTTACTGATCAGCGAGGTAGTGTTTCCTACAACCACAATATGGTTAAAACTTACCGTGAGGCTTTGCCTTAAGAAGATGTTTGAATCGCAACTGAAGCATGATCGTCACTAACCTTAAGTAGATTTCGGCGATGAAAAGCAACCTTCTCATTGCCAGTGTAATCGCTCCTAACCAACTGACGAACCGAGGTGCGATCGTATTTCTAGGAAACGCATTAGTTTTAGCGATCGCGCTTATTCAAGCAAAGCTGCGATCAAGACTCAAGATCTTGGAGAAAGCAGTGATAGAAGAAAACAAATTCAATCAAGCAGAACTTAAGAAATTGATTAATGAGGCTTCTCCTCACTACGAGCAGCTTAGAAAATTGAATCAATCTTTAGGTGTAGGAATTGGCTTACTTGGAATTGTCCTAAGCCTAGGAGCAACTATTTCCGGCATTATCTTCAAAGATGACGCAAAAATAGCAGCTATCTTTGGTGCTTGCGCTGCCACAACTCAAGCGCTTCTCTTTGCTTACCCTACTGAAAGGCGGTCAAGAACCTATCGTGTTCTGGTTGCCAAAAATGAGAATCTACGGACTGAGTTAGAAGTTAGGCAGCAAACTGAGGAAGAACTTCAGAAAATTCTAGACGAATTCAAATCTATTCGAGTACAAGCTGCCTTAGAAGAAGCCGTACCGAGAAAAACAGAGGAGACGGAAGAATTGTTGACCAGTTCACCTACCGATTCGAGCGGGAGTCCATCTGCCTCGAATGGAAACGCTGCCTCAGCCGTAGAGCGGGCGGCACCTGAAATGGTCAATACAAACAAAAAATAAGATTTCCCAAGGATCTGAAGTTTGCATTTCGGTAGATTCTGCGCCGATGTTTATTAAAGGGAAAGTAAAGATGATTCATAACCCTGGTAGTCAAGATAGCATTCTTGAAGATGCTAAAAGATTAAAGATCCTTGGGTCTTCTTTTTCAGCAATATCTTTCGTCGTATTTGTATACATACTCTTGTTTCCTGTTGAAAAAGAGCTTAAGCAGCAGGCAATTTACTGGTTTGCCTCTTCCTTTATAGTAGCAATCATCCCAAATGTTAAGCAATTTAAGATCAAAGATATTGAAGTCCAGTTACAGGAGATATCACAAAAAATAGAAGACAATAAAAACCTCATAGAGCAAAGAAATGAAGAATTAGAGGAAAGCTTATTCTTGAGTCTTGAATCAGTGAGGGAAAACGAAGAAGCTTTACCAGAAGAGTATAAATCAAAGAGAGAACTGAAATATAGGAGGTATGCAGAGAGACTGGAAAAACTTACCCCAGAAGAAAAATTAAAAGAGCAGAAAAGATACACTCAACTTCATCTAATTAGAAAAGATATGGACATATCTGATTTGAAGAAAATGCTTCAAAATACTGGATTCTATCGAGGTGCAATAGATGAGATGTTTGATGAAAAATTAGCACAATCAGTCAGCGATTTTCAAGCGAAATATGGAGTAACACCTATCGACGGAACTGTTGGATCTAAAACTTTAAGCAAACTCAGTGAGGTAATTAATGAAAATATAGATCAACGAGAATAGGAAACGGGTTTAGCCCTGTATAGCTTTTTTCTAATGAGAGGCAGGTTAATTTCAAACACTACAGCGAGTAATCTATGAAATTTTTAACTCGATCGCATTACCTTATCAAGTCTTCGCTAATCATAGGATTAATTCTATGTAGCCTACCTGCCTGTAAGGGCATCGGTCACTCGCTTGGAAATGCGGGCGATGACATTGGACAAGCCGCTGCTAAAGCTAAAAAGGTAGCTTCTCCTGCCAAAATTCCTGTGCCACCTAATCCTGGGACTCAGAAAGCTTATAAAGTTGTTAGTGTTCAGCAATCAGCTGACGAGTTAATTGCATCTATAGACACTGCTAATGGGATCTATCAAATCTATGTTGATTGCCAAACAGGAGCCATTACTCGTGGACAAGTATCTCCAACAGAGCAGGTAAATATTATTAGGGATGTTTGCACCTTTGTTTCTAACTCGGCTGAGTCAAATTCATCAACCAATCAAACCTCGGTAACCAGTAAATCTTCAGTTCTTGAAGCAAAAGAGCGCGCATGGCAAGAGTATTATCAAGGCTGTGGAGGGAACTATCAACAATTTGAAGCAAACTTTCGTGAGATGTTTGAGAAATCATGGAGAGAAACAGGAGATAGACCAAGGGGGTGTGGCTAATTCAACCCAATGAGACCAGAATCTTACCTAATTAACCCGGCAACGAAAGTCGCTAAGAGAGATCCAGAATTCTCAAGGGTTTCGGACTTAAAAATCTAGGATCAATTATTACCAGGTTAATAATTTACTGCACCACTCAGTTTTAACTTAATTAACGTTCTTGTAAGGATTTGCGATTTCGCTTGTGTTGACTCATAGCCACAATCTCACTAAAGCTCTGAATTTACGCTTTAAGGATTTGATTGCTCAGTGCAATGTTCGCACACTGGTTTTAAGGATCTGACCTCACATTTAGGCGATCGCCGTTTGTATTTCAGCAAATCTCGTATCCATTTGTAGACAAGAAATATGCCCAAAATCACCGTCGGCGAACTCGCTATCAATTACCAAATTCAGGGCACAGGTGAACCTCTATTACTCATCATCGGTCTCAGCTTCAGCCTGCTCGACTGGGGCACCGTCTTCCCTGACCTTCTTGCCCAACACTACAAAGTTATCCTGTTCGACAACCGGGATGCAGGAGAAACCAGTCAATCTACCTCTCCCTACACGATCGCTCAAATGGCAGACGATGCTGCCAGTCTCCTCGTTGCCCTAGACGAACCCAAAGCCCACGTTTTCGGGGTCAGCATGGGCGGCATGATCGCTCAACACTTCGCCCTTAACCACGCTGGCAAACTCAATAAACTGATTCTCGGTTGCACAGCAGCGGGCGGCACCTGTAGCAAGTTTGGTGATGCCAGTGGATTATTCATGGGCAATATCCTCCCTTTACTTTTTACACCAGAGTTTATCCACAATCATCAACCCGATCTGACAAAACTGCTCCAGACGACCACACCCTTTCATAGCCAGGGGGATGCATTACAACGGCAACTCCAGGCAATGAACACCCATGACACCTGTAATCTGCTGGACAAAATCACAGCGCCCACACTGGTGATCACTGGTGATCGCGATCCGGTCATTCCTCCACGAAATAGCGATTTTCTCGCTCAAAAGATTCCGGGTGCCCAGCAAGTAACAATTACAAATGCCAGTCACGGTTTTTGCTTTAGTCACCCTGATACCACCGCTGCCGCTCTTATTAACTTTCTCCAATCACCATAAAGGGACAGACCGATGAATGATGTTTTCACCGACTCCAAAGCCACTGGCACCGACCCGCTCATCCTGAAGACCTTTCAAGACTATGCTCAAGCCTTTGAGACCCTTGATCCTTCGCTCGTTCTGCCGTTTTTCCAGTACCCTGCCATTCTGATCTCTGAACAAAAGCCAGTCAAAATCACCAACAAAATCACTGGCTGGACAGGATTCAAAATCGCCATGATGGGGCTGAAACGACGTGGCTACCATCACGGCAAGACCGAATCTCTGGAAGTCAGACAACTGAGAGATGATCTTGCGATCATAACTGGAACCGTGATCAGATGCAGAAAAGATGACTCTGAATTGGAACGCTTCGACTTGAATTACACAATGCGTAAAGTCGATAATCGCTGGAAGATCATCGTCGGTACGCTTCTAGCAGTTGCTGAAGAGTCAGCATAACGATCGCCATTATTTATAGATTGAAAACTGACACTATTTAATCAGCGATCGTTTCCCATTGGTAGGCAAGGGGCGATCGACCCTTTACCTTCCATTCCAACAAGTTTCTGAAAATTTGAGGACTACATTTATGCGTTTAGCACCTTGCAAATGGTTAGCACTTGTCAGCTTTGCTGTATTCATCGGTTTAATCCAATTCACAAATCCTGCATTTGCAGCAACCAGCACAACAACAGCGTTGAGTAACGATACTGCCGCTCATGAGATTACTGAAGTCAGTAAAAAGCTTGCCGAGCCAAGGTTACGGGGGCAGCACCCCAAAGGACATGGCGTTGTCTGGGCAGAATTTACGGTTGAACCCAACTTGCCCGAAGATCTGAAAGTAGGTGTCTTCAAAGAACCTGGGAAGACTTTTCCCACCTGGATTCGCTTTTCTAATGCCGCAGACCAGGACGATACCAAACATGGTCTGCACGGCATGGCAATCAAACTCATGGGAGTAGAAGGGGAAAAGACAGCAGAGAATGAAAACACCCAGGACTTTATCCTGCTAGACCATCCAGTATTTTTCATTCGTAATGCAAAGGATTTCGCTAGCTTCTTTAATGCGGTCGCCGATTCAGATGGAAAGCCACCGCTAAAGTTCTTCTTTTCTGGAGTAAACCCGCTCAAGTGGCACACTCGTGAACTCCAGATTTTACTGGCAATGAAACAGAAGAAAATTACAAGTCCTCTGGCAACTGAGTATTGGAGTACAACACCCTACCAACTAGGCTCAACGGCTATCAAGTTCTCTGCAAAGCCTACTGAGAGTAAACTGGATGGCTCCGTTGGCAAAACAGAAAACTATCTGCACGACGCAATGGTTGAGCAGTTAAAAAATCAGGATGCAATCTTCGATTTCCTAGTTCAGCGGCAAACCGATGCAGTCAAAATGCCGATTGATGATGCAACAGTTGAGTGGAGTGAGAAGGAATCACCTTTTCAAAAAGTTGCGACGATTAGAATCCCCCGTCAAGCGTTTGATTCCCTTAAGCAAACCACATTTGGAGAGAACCTTTCGTTTAACCCTTGGCACTCTCTACCTGAACATGTTCCTCTGGGCAGCATCAACCAGGCTCGTAAAGTGGTTTATCCAACCCTCTCAGAACAGCGGCACCAATTTCAAGAGACTGCTTCTGAAGAACCGACGGTGCAATCTTTTACTCCTGATTTACTAAGTTCGGGCGATCGCCCCTCTTGAATTGAGAAGGCGAAGTGCGATCGCCTCTTAAGCAGAGAAATACAAGGGGGCATAACTAAATTAACTGTTCAAACATTAAGAGCAATGATGGCTGTCAATATCAATCCTAATGAGATTTGGAAATTGATCAGGTTTCTGGAGCAATACGGCATCTCAAACATGAATGACTACCAGTTTGTACTTACTCCAAGTTTTAGAGGGCTGAACTTAAAGGTCGATCTGAACGTTACGTATCTACCTCAAGATAAGACCCTTACAGTTACTCTCGATCCTTAAGAAAGATCTGGTAAAGTTGAAACCACTTCAATTCCATCTTGTTCTATCCACGCCGCGATCTCCTGTGACCAGTGAGTCGGGCGATCATTCCCTCCAAGTTCCAATATGTCTACCAGTCCAAAAGCGGCGGATTTTCCAACAATATGAGCCACTGACCGATTGGAGTCAAGCAGTTCATTCAATTCAGACTCCATAAAGGTGCCTGTTGTCGTCGGTTAAATCACTCACCACATACCGCATTCCTGTCTGAGATAATAATGATGCGCTAGAGCGATATGCACCAAACCATAACGAGCTTTGATACTTTGCATAGAGTGACAAACTAGGGCATGGCTAGTCGATAAAGAATAGAAGGACACGGGAGTTCTGTGCTTGCCGCGATAAATCAAAGAGTCTGATTTGATCCGAGGTTCCTACGTCCGGAGTACTCGACTGCCGACAATCGTATGCTGACGATCAGGCAACCATCAATCAGTTCAAGCTTGCCTTCTGGTCGATGGCGCGAAAATGATTCAAATAATTCTTTAGTGGTGGAATACTAGGACTAGCACCTCCTGAAGTTGCAATCCTCTAAAAGTAACGCTTGGAAGCTGCTTCAGATACAGCTTTCAGAAATTGTTCAACCGTTTTATTATGTGATTGGGCTGAATGATAGTCGAAGATCAAGTAAATTGTTCAACCATTTTTTTGTACCATGCAAAAACCGAACGAGAGAATGAGCTTTTCAGGCGATGAAATTGTTCAACCGTTTTATTACCCCACATGAACAATTGACAACTGCGTTTGATTCCCCTTGAAACGTCACATTCGGTGTTTTAGGTGCAACATGAAGGCTAGAAAGTAGAGGCTTCAGGTTCTATGCTTAAAGACCCAGGTTTTAAAGACGATGGCGGCAGTCTGGAACCGCAGGGACAGTTGCTGCTTTTAGTGGAGTGAGGTTGCAGTGTGGCTAAAGCAAAGAATGATGCCGTTGGCGTGGCTCAACCTGTAGAGGTGAAGCGCAAGGGAGAAAAAATTTGGAGCCATGTCAGGCAAGCGTGGTTTGTGGAAACGCCAGAGGAACGGGTACGGCAGGAGTATCTCTGTGTGTTGGTGAATGAGTATGGCTATAAGCTGACTCAGATTGCTGAAGAAGAGGGGGTTACAGGGCTTGGATCGGGCAATGCTCGTGCAGACTTTATCATTTGGCGATCGCCGCAAGACAAGACAGACAAGAAAATTCCGTTAATCGTTGTCGAGTGCAAGGCGGATAACGTCACAATTAACCAGAAGACTTATGAGCAGGGTGCGAATTATGCTCAGTATGTACGGAGCAAGTTTTTTGCTACTCATAACAACCGGGAAACGAAGTATTGGCAAGTAGACCTAGAGCGATTGGCTCCCAACTATGCCGAAATTGAGAATATTCCCCATGCTGATGACAGCGATAAGGAAGTGGAGGAGTTGGTTTCCAAACTCAAGGTCTTTAAAGAGGATGAGTTTGCTGATTTGCTACACCAGTGCCATAACGTGATTCGCAATCGGGAGAAAAAAGACCCCGCAGCAGCGTTTGATGAGATTGCTAAGGTTTTATTTGTCAAAACTGCGATCGAGCGTCGGTTGAGAGAAGGACGCTCAAGGAAAAACCTATTTACAGAGGCATTTCTCGATGAGCAAAAGCAGATTCATGATGATCCAATAAATGTGTTGTTTACTCAAACTAAGCGAGACTACAAAATTGATCGTATTTTCGACGAACAGGACAGAATTGATTTAAAGTTTAATACTGCTAAGGCAATTGTCAAATTGCTGGAACGCTATAACCTTTCAGATACCAGCGAAGACATTAAGGGAATTGCCTTTGAGCGGTTCTTAGGACGCACCTTTCGGGGTGAAATTGGGCAATTTTTCACGCCGCGTACCATTGTCGAGTTCATGATTCGCATGGTGGAACCCAAAGAAGGGGATGTCATCTGCGATCCGGCGAGTGGTTCGGGTGGCTTTTTAATTCGGTTCTTTGAGCTTGTACGACAGCAAATTTTGGCAGATGCCGATCTAGAATATGAGACCTTCAAGGCAGAAGTGGCGCAGCGAGATGACCTGAATGATATTGAAAAAGCCCGTTTGCGACGAGAAAAATACGCAGCGATTCAGGAAACGATCGATCAGAAGAAAGAAGGTTCTCGCCTGTGGCAATTAGCGAACCGTCGTATTTATGGCACGGATGCGAACGATCGCATGGCGCGTACCAGCAAGATGAATATGATCATGCATGGCGATGGGCATGGTGGGGTGCATCATCACGATGGTTTTCTCAATATCAACGGCATCTTTGAAGGACGGTTTGATATTGTACTGACCAATCCACCGTTTGGGGCAAATGTGGAACCCACCGATGTGATTGAAGAAGCCAGCGTGACGGTTCCACAGGAAGTTGAGGAACAATACGAAGCAGACTACGGCGATCTCTATAAAGAGGCGATGCAACGGATACGAGCGGCAAAGGGAAAGCCTATCGCCTCGCTGTTTGACTTGCCGAAAGGGAAAGACAACAAAACTAAAACCGAAATTCTGTTTATTGAGCGGTGTTTGGCACTGCTGAAACCTGGTGGACGGTTGGGCATTGTGTTGCCAGAGGGTATTTTCAACAATCCATCCCTGGCGTATGTGCGGGAATTTTGCGAAGACAGGGCGTTTATCCGAGCAGTGGTGAGTTTGCCGGATGAGACGTTTACATCTTCTAAGGCAAGTGTAAAAGCGTCGCTGCTGTTTATGCAGAAGTTTACGGAAGCCGAGCAGCAAGATTTTGATGCAGAGTATGCTGCTGCTAAAGCAGAGATTGATGCGAAGTATGCGGCGGAGATTGAAGCAGAAACTGATCGTTTAACTGAGGTGATCGCAGCCGCAAAAGTCGCCAAGCAGACGGAATTACGGAAGGCGCTGCAAAAAGAACTGCAAATCTATCTGAAACGGATGGAAACGCTGAAGCAAGCTGAATCTCGTGCCTTACTCAAAGAACGCTTTGCCTATCCCATCTTTCTCTACAACGCCGACAAGGTAGGCATTACGGCAACCGGAGAGGCAGACCAAAATGAACTTTATCCCAACGATAACCAACCCTCAGACATTGAAACTACTTGTCTCGAACTGCATCAAGAGTTTCGCATCAATGCCGAAAAATTCCTGTTATCGCTTGAGGAGACAGTCGCATGACAGCAGTAACTCAAGAGTTTCCAAAAGCGTTTGCTGTCTTATTCAAAGACCTTGAGCGATGGGATGTTAGTAGTTTTCAACAAATTGCATGGCATTGGGCAAAAGAGGTCATGACTCCACTTGGCTCAGTATTACAGATACGAAAAGAAAAAGTTGATCGCTCAAAAGTTGCCTTTTCTGAACTGCAACCCATCACAATCCATTTTGATGGCTCGATCGACCCTAGACATGTCAATTCAAATCGTGCATATACGATGGAGTTATTTTATGCTCATACCGGAGACATCGTAGTTTCTAAAATAGATTTGAAGAATGGAGCCGTCGGGATTGTTCCAGAAGAGCTCAATGATGTTGTAGTCACCAACCATTTTGCAGTTTATGAACCTGATCTTGAGAAACTATTACCTGACTATTTTCAACTCATCATTCAGGCGAATTTTTTCAAAGCGCATCTGTGGCGCAATAAAGTTGGAGCAGAAGGACGTAAGGAAGTAAAGCTTGATTTCTTTGAAGCACTTGAAATTCCACTGCCACCGATCGCAGTTCAACAGGCGATTGCCAATTGCTGGCAAACTGCCCAAGCCGAAATCAAAGCAGCCTATGAACGAGTCGAGGAACTTAAAGCAAACATTGATGCTCAATTCTTTAAGGATCTCGGTTTAAATCCTCCTACTCCTACTGAATATCCAAAAGTTTTTGCTGTGTGGTGGGAGGATTTTTTCCGATGGAGCGTTAGTTACAACCAAGCTGCTCAGAGTGGTGAGGATATTACTCAAGGTAGTTATTCTGTTGTTGAACTTGGTTCTTGCTTAGACGTCGTTCAATATGGCACTAGTGAAAAAGCTAATAGTGCAAATGAAGGCGTAGCAATTCTTAGAATCAATAATATTAAAGAAAGAAAGCTAGATATTTCAAACTTAAAACACATAAAATTACCCGAAAAAAATCGGAAAGGGCTTATGTTGGAAGATGGAGATATTTTGATAATTCGTACAAGTGGAAGTCGTGATCTTGTTGGCACATGTGCAGTGTTTCATGAGGAAGGTGATTATGTATTTGCTTCGTATCTAATTCGCTTACGTACAGATCGAGGAAAAGCTGATGCTGACTTTATTTCCTGGTTCATAAACTCAAGTTTAGGTCGTCAACAAGTAGATGCTGTCAGTCGTCAGATTATGCAAAACAATATCAACAGCGAAGAAATTCAAAGCTTGCAAATTCCCTTGCCACCTTTGGATGTGCAAAAAGCCATCATGCAGCGAGTTGAAGTAGGGCGACAGGAGATCGCTCGTGAACGAGAAGCCTCAGAACGTAAAAAGCAGGAGATTGAAGCAGAGATTGAGGCGTTGATCTTGGGCACAAAGGCGATCGAGGTTGTGGAGGTGTAGGGTGATGGATTGGAGGAGAGGGGCGATCGCCTAAATCAGAACGACACTCAGCTTATCAATGGTCGAACCAAGGAGACGCATAATGACTAGCCCCAAAGAACAACTCATTCGAGAACTTGATAAGACTCCCGATTTCGTTGTGCAGGAGGTTTTAGACTTTCTGCTGTTCATCAAAGTTCGTTTGAAGCACAAAAGCAGGGAAGAACAGTCCGACAGTTTGCCGCAATCTCTCAGTCTTCCACCCTTTCTCCAGTTTGTTGAAGAAATCAGTGCCCAAATTCCCCCAGAAGAGTGGGCAACGCTACCCAGCGACCTTTCCAAAAACATCGATCACTACTTGTATGGCTCACCGAAGGACGAGGAATGAAAACCGTCTTCGCCGATGCCGGTTACTGGATTGCCATCCTCAATCCCGCTGATGACCTGCACACCAAAGCTGTTAGTCTTTCCAATACTTTAGAACCCTTTCAAATCGTCACCAGTGAGATGGTCTTCACGGAAGTCTTAAATTCATTCTCCAAACGAGAGAGTGTGTTTAGACAAGCAGCGGCTCAATTTGTGGAGCGATCATTTGATAATCCTAAAATTGAGATTGTCCCTCAAAGCAGCACTTTGTTCCATCAAGCAGTCGATCTCTACAAGCAACGAGCCGATAAAGCTTGGAGCTTGACTGACTGCGCTTCCTTCTGCCTCATGCAGTCACAAAATATCCTCGAAGCGTTGACCCACGACAGGCACTTTGAACAAGCTGGTTTCATTGCTCTCCTACGCTAATCAAGCCTGCGCCTTTCTCTCCAGCGGCATTGCTCTAGGGTAAGGGAACTCTGAACTCAACCCCGTGCTTGTGATTCAACTTTCATTTGAGAAACGTTGCTTCTCGATCGGTGCCATCACCGAAGCGATGTTTGAGTCCTCAAACGCAAGCCTACTAGCACTCTGCTAGAAGTCATACCGTTTTAAGTTTTGAGTTGCAAGACCAAGAAGCATTGCCGCTTCGAGCAGATCATCTATCGCGTTTCAATTTCAAACGGGTGTTAAGTCGCAAATTTCAGCAGCTTCAGGCAATCTCGCGACGGGTGGCGTAAAATTGTCTTCCATCCAGCATTTCAACTACCACCATGTGCGACTACCTGCAACAAATTTTGACGGCGCGTGTCTATGATGTCGCCCAAGAAACGGCTT
Organism: Leptolyngbyaceae cyanobacterium; assembly: GCA_041752515.1. Classification (GTDB taxonomy): domain Bacteria; phylum Cyanobacteriota; class Cyanobacteriia; order Leptolyngbyales; family Leptolyngbyaceae; genus ULC077BIN1. Next base: position 18,852 of record JBGSWI010000092.1, read on the forward strand.
TGGATGATGCGCCCAACCTTTCTAGGCGGCTGAATAATCGGCTGTTGTTGAAGCGGGAGGATATGCAGTCGGTCTTTTCGTTCAAGCTGCGCGGTGCCTATAACAAGATGGTGAAATTGTCGCCGGAGGTGCTGGCATTGGGCGTGATTGCTGCTTCAGCCGGAAACCATGCTCAAGGGGTGGCGTTGGGAGCGCGGCAGTTGGGCACCACGGCGCTGATTGTCATGCCCGTGACTACGCCCCAGGTGAAAATTGATGCGGTTAAGGCGCGGGGCGGCGAGGTGGTGCTACATGGCAATACTTATGATGATGCTTATGCCCATGCCCGACAGCTAGAGGCAGAGAAGGGTTTGACGTTTATTCACCCGTTTGATGACCCGGATGTGATTGCCGGACAGGGCACGATCGGCATGGAGATTTTGCGTCAGTGTCAGCAGCCGATTCATGCGATTTTTGTGGCGATCGGGGGGGGCGGTCTAATTTCTGGCATTGCGGCTTACGTCAAACGGATTCGCCCTGAGATCAAAATTATTGGGGTGGAGCCAGTGGATGCGGATGCGATGTCGCAATCATTGAAAGCAGGATACAGAGTGCGCCTGCCGCAAGTGGGTTTGTTTGCCGATGGGGTGGCAGTGCGGGAAGTGGGTGTGGAAACGTTTCGCCTGTGCCAGCAGTATGTGGATGAAGTGATGCTGGTGGATACGGATGCCACCTGCGCCGCGATTAAGGATGTGTTTGAAGATACGCGATCGATTTTGGAGCCTGCGGGGGCGTTGGCGATCGCGGCTGCTAAAGCCTACGTGGAGCGGGAACAGATCAGCGGACAAACCCTGATCGCCATTGCCTGTGGTGCCAACATGAACTTCGATCGCCTCAGGTTTGTGGCAGAACGCGCTGAATTTGGCGAACGCCGAGAGGCAGTGTTTGCGGTCAATATTCCTGAGGCTCCGGGTAGTTTGCGCCAGTTTTGCCAATGTTTGGGCGATCGCAACCTGACTGAATTCAGCTATCGGATTGCTGATCAACAAGCGGCTCATATCTTTGTGGGCGTGCAAATCCACAACCGCGCCGATGCTGCCGCAATGGTAGTCAAGTTTGAAAACTGCGGCTTCAAAACCATTGATCTAACTGACGACGAACTTACCAAGCTGCATCTGCGGCATATGGTCGGCGGACATTCTCCCCTTGCCCACAACGAGTTGCTCTATCGGTTTGAGTTTCCCGAACGCCCCGGTGCTTTAATGCAATTTGTGACCAGCATGAGTCCCAACTGGAACATCAGCCTGTTTCACTACCGCAATCATGGCGCAGATTACGGTCGCATCGTGGTTGGAATGCAGGTGCCGCCCGAAGAAATGGCAGAATGGCAAGCATTTCTGGAAACGCTAGGCTATCGCTACTGGGATGAAAGCCAAAACCCCGCCTACAAGCTATTTTTAGGTTAAACGCTAGGATTGTAAAAATTGAGCGATCTCATTCTAGAAATCGCTACCCTCTCATTCAGGAGTCACGATGCAAGTTCAGCAAAAGACATATACCCCCGAAGAGTATCTTGCCCTAGAAGAAACCGCCGAGTTTCGCAGTGAATATGAGAATGGAGAAATTGTATCAATCACAGGAGGCTCATTTGACCACAACACATTATTTGTTAACTTCTGTGCGCTGCTAAAATTTGCATCACGCGGCAGAGATTTTACAGTTCGTGCCGGAGATATGCGGGTTTGGATACCTCGTTATCGTCTCTATGTTTACCCCGATGTTTATGTGATTCAAGGAAAACCCATCTTTCAAGAAACCCGAAAAGATGTGGTGCTAAACCCCCAATTAATTATCAAAATTTTATCGAAATCAACTCAAAACTATGACCGCACTGATAAATTTTGCGCCTATCGTTCCATTCCAGAATTTCAAGAATATCTATTAGTCAATCAATATGAGATTTATGTAGAACACCACATTAAAACTAATGATGGGTGGGTTTTGAGGGAGTATGAATCGGATTCTGCCATTATTCATCTTTCTTCTATTGGAGTAGATATTGCGATCGCAGACATCTACGAAGGAGTCACCTTTGAAAGCGAACCAGAAATTGAGATCTCACCAGAAAAATAATCTAACATTTTCCAATTCAGCATGATTGAAAAACAGATCCAATATCTCAACCTAGACTTTCTTCAGACCTCTAATCCTCACCCAGCGGCTTACTTTGAGCAAGGTGAAGGCATCCCTTTACTCATGCTGCATGGGTTTATGGGGAGTGGCAAATGCTGGCGATCGCTGATGACACAGTTGCAAGCTCAAGTGCCCTCTCAAATTCACTGCGTCGCGCTAGATTTATTGGGCTTTGGCGACTCTGCCAAGCCTGAAATTCAATATGATGTTGCCAAAGAAGTGGAGTTTGTCCAACAGTTTATCCAGGCTCGAAACTTGGAGCCATGCTACCTCATGGGGCATTCCTTTGGCGGTTGGGTTGCGGCGGCTTTTGCCTTGGCTTACCCTGATGCGGTCAAAGGATTAATTTTATTAGCTCCAGCGGGCATTCGAGATGATAGCTTTGCGGGACGATATGATCACCTGCGTCCCATTCTTTGGCAAACGCCCCTGATCGATTGGATTTTGAATGGATTTGCACCGTTTGCAAGCTGGTTTGGGCAGAAAGCGACGTTAGAAAAAATTGCTTGGATGCGGGGTGAGTTGAACAGCCAACCAGCCGCGCGATCGTTCTTAGTCGATCGCATTCGTCCTGAAGATGCGATCGATACGGTTGAAAAAGAGATCCATCGCCTCCAAACTCCAGCCCTAGTGATTACCGGCGATCGCGATGACACCATTCCCCTGTGGCATAGCGAAACCTACGCTCGTGAGATTCCCCAGGCTCAACTGGTGGTTTTGCCAGAAGCGACCCACTCCTTGCCCCAAGATTATGCTGCCGAAGTTGCTCCTCATATTTTGCCGTTTTTGATGGCGCACTCAATTTAGTCTTAGGGATAGCTCGCCAGCGAAGGTAGGAGCGATCGCGCCTTTATTTTTCAAAAACCTTGGAATCCTTACAATCTTTAGTTTTCAAGGAATAACCTCTCTTGTTATTATTATTAACATGGGTTAACACGTCGTAACAAAACAGACAGAGGGAGACATCGTGACTGGATTTATCAGAGGTTTATTTTCTAAGCGGCAATCCGATGAAGCCGCCGCCCCAAAACCCGAAAAAGTGAAGCCTGCGCCTCAACGAGTTCAGCAAAATTCTGATGCCTATTTTTTAGATCCAGATAGTGCAACCAGCATGGGCAACATAGATTATATGCGGACTGTGAAAAATATTAAGCGCACCTACGCAAAAACGGTCAACGGCACAGTTCCTGATCTAAACGTGGAAGTCTCTTCCATGACCGCCAGGAAGCAAAAAAAAGTGGATACAGCCCAGTCGTTGTCTTTTGGTGCGGCTCAACCCACTCCCCCCACAGCAACGCCCACTCCGGCACAAGTGCGGGAACGCCGTCGCGCAGATTCCAGCATGGATATGTTTCGTGATATGGCAAAGGACATCCGCAAGCCATAAAGCATATTTAATTCCATCGCAGCGTAGTTTTTTAGTTAAAAAAGGGTATGCAAATACCCTTTTTTAGCGTTTAAGTGATTCAAATACCTACGTCGGACAAAAATGGGGCAAACTTCAGCAAGCTGCTTATCGCTCTAGAATGGAGCAGATAGCTGGCATTTATTTGATCGCACCTATGCGTTTGCCCCGTTTAATCACTTTAATCATCGGTTTTATCGTCATTTTAGGATTGATGATCTGGCTGATTGAATCGCTGCAACGCTTATTTTGGCAAGTGGGCTACTATCCCCTGTTGGGGCAGTTGTTGATCTTCGTGTTGATTGCCCTGATTGGCACCCTTGTCGCGGCGTTGGTCTACTACTTGTTTTATTTGCCCAACACGCAGCAGAAAAAACGACGGCGAGTTGCGCCCAAAGTGCCCGCAGCAAAAGTAGACGCAGCAGAAGAAAACCTGAAAGCAGTGCGAATGCAAGTGTCGCAAATTCAAGATGAAGTGGCACGACAAGAGCTTCTGACGCGATCGCGGGAAATTGAACACAGCCTTTCCCAGGGTAACTTACAGGTTGTGGTGTTTGGCACGGGATCGGCTGGCAAAACCTCTCTGGTCAATGCGCTGATTGGGCGAGTGGTGGGTCAAGTGGGGGCACCCATGGGCACAACCGAGGTCGGCGAAACCTATGTGCTGGAACTGAAAGGGATGAATCGGGAAATTGTGATCACCGACACTCCCGGAATCTTGGAGGCAGGCGTAGCCGGCACAGAGCGGGAAAAACTGGCGCGGCAACTGGCGACGGAAGCAGATTTGCTGCTGTTTGTGTTGGATAATGATTTGCGACAATCGGAATACGATCCGTTAAAAGTGCTGGCGGAAATTGGCAAGCGATCGCTGGTGATTTTGAATAAATCTGACTTGTATTTGGATGGCGATCGTGAACTGATCGTGGCGAGATTACGCGAACGTGTTCGGGGTATTATTTCCCCGGCTGATGTGATCGCGGTTTCTGCCAATCCTCAATCGGTGCGGCTGGAAGATGGCTCTACCCTAACTCCCGACCCTGATATCATGTCCTTGATTCAGCGGATGGCTGCCGTGTTGCGTACCGAAGGCGAAGATTTACTGGCAGATAATATTTTGCTGCAATCTCAACGGCTGGCTGATAAAGCGCGTGAGTTAATTGATGCCCAACGTCGTGGTCAAGCTGAAAAAATTGTCGATCGCTTTCAGTGGATTGGCGCTGGAGTGGTTGCCGCCACGCCGCTACCCGTGGTCGATATGCTGGCAGCAGCAGCCGTCAATGCCCAAATGGTGGTTGAAATTGGGCGGGTTTACGGCTGCGAGATTAATTTGGATCGGGGGCGCGAATTGGCGCTGTCACTCGCCAAAACGTTGACGGGTTTGGGCATTGTCAAAGGGGCGATTACTTTGGTGACCACAGCACTGCAACTCAGCATCGGCGGCATCATCGTCGGACGCGCCATCCAAGCGGTGACGGCTGCCTACCTGACCCGAATTGCTGGTAAAAGCTTCATTGAATACTTTCGCCAGAATCAAGATTGGGGCGATGGCGGCATTACAGAAGTCGTGCAACGTCAATTTCAACTCAACCGCAAAGATGAATTTATCAAATCGTTTGTGCAAGAGGCGATTACTCGTGTCGTCAAGCCTTTGCATCTCGATGAGCTACTGCCATCCACAGAGGATGAAATGAACGACGAAATGGCACCTAGCTACCCAAAGGAATTTGTTCAAGTGCGGCTGCAACCGCTACATTTGCGCAATACTCGCCGCGATCGCTCGGATGAGCGTGAACTGGATCTGATTGAACTCACCCCCCCGACCGCGCATCTGAAACCCTTAAAACTCTCCGCCGAGCTAGAGGATGACTGGGAACCTCGCCCCCTCAAATCAGACTATTGGGAAGACCCTGACGAAAACGACGAGTAGCTAGAACCCCAGCCAGCCCATCGGTGCTGGTGCCGTCATGCCGCGAAAATCCAAAAGTTGCACTAGCAGCAGATAGCCGACACTCAGCGCGATCGCGATCGCGCCCGTGGTGATTGCGACAAATTTTGATCGATCCATCTCTCACTTCCTCAATGCCCTTATGTCTCAAGTTTACACCGTGTTAAATTTAGCAATAGTGACAAAGTTTGCTCGTAATCGGTAAAAAATAGAAAACAAGGTAAACTCTGAAATTGGGAGTTTGGGAAAATAAAGCGTTATGGTGTCTGTCGTTGACTCACTGGCTCAATCCGCGATTGTTGAGCGTCCAGCCGTTGTAGAAACCTATGAGTTACGCAAAGCCTATCGAACTGGATTTTGGCTTAATCAAAAAGTTGAATCACTTAAAAGCTGTACGCTGAGGGTTTTTCAAGGCGAAACATTTGGATTGCTAGGACCCAATGGCGCTGGCAAAACGACCTTACTAAAAACGCTGCTAGGAATTGTGCGCCCCTCTGGTGGAAAAGCCTTGCTTCTAGGCTGCCCCATTGGCGATCGCGCCGCCAAACAGCGAGTGGGTTACCTGCCCGAAAACGCTTACTTTTATGACTACCTGACGGGCTGGGAAATGCTGCAATTTACCGCAGGACTGTTCGGCATTCCGGCTTCGATTCAACGGCAGCGCATTCCTGAACTGCTGGATTTAGTGGGACTAGCGCAATCGGCAGCAAAACGTAAACAATTGCGGCAATACTCAAAAGGGATGCTGCAACGGATTGGCATGGCGCAAGCACTGATCAATGAGCCAGAGTTGGTGTTTTTAGATGAACCCATGTCGGGGCTTGATCCCATGGGGCGCTTCCAAATTCGCGAAATTATTCTATCCCTGAAATCCCAGGGGAAAACTATCTTTTTTAATAGTCACATTCTGTCAGATGTGGAGCTAATTTGCGATCGCGTTGCCATTCTTGCCGAAGGAAACCTGATCTGCGTGGGTTCGTTACAGGAGCTTCTAGGAACCTCCGAGGCTTATCACGCCAAAGTCAAAGGCGGCAATCCTGATGTGCTAAAAAATCGCCTTGGCAATCTAGAGTTTAAGGACGGCTGCTGGCAAGGACAGGTGCTTGGCAATCCTCAAGATTTTCTCGCCAGCCTGACCCTCATGGGCGCTCAGTTAATCGATATGCATCTCGCTCGACCGTCCCTCGAAGAGTTTTTTGTTCGTCAACTTCACGAGCAAGGAATTCGATATAGCAGCTAGGCGTTATTCCAAACTTCCCTGCCGTTGCTTCAGATAAGTGACGACCTGTTTCTTTTGCTGGGGGGTTAGCACACTCATAATCTCGCTGGCAGAATTCTTGGCGATCGCGGCAATTTTCTTTTTCTGATTGGGCTTCAAACCCAGAGCAAACATGGTTTCTGAAGTGCTCTTGCCAGACTTCCGAGCCGCTTCAAATTTGGCTTTCTGGTCGGAAGTCAACACTTTGTTCATCTCAACCGTTCGATTTCTCCGAAAGGTCGCGATTTTCTGTTTTTGATCCGGCGTTAACTTCAACTGCTCAATTAACGAGGCAGCATCCGACCCCTTCATCGGGCGGGTGGCGGCAGGTGCTTGGGCGATCGCGCAGTCCACCCGTGCTCCTTGTACTAAGATCGGCGCAAATGCAATTCCAGCAATCATTAAAGCCTGTCGGGTAGTACGAATCATTATGCAATCCAGTTCCTTTGGTTCATTCAGGCAAGCCTAAAACTCGCGAATGTCTAGCGATAAAATACTTCAAACCAACAGGACTAACAGGTTAGCCAAAATTGATTGAAAAAACTGGGGCGCTAGGATTCGAACCTAGGAATGGCGAGACCAAAACCCGCTGCCTTACCACTTGGCGACGCCCCAACAAGCACACTCAAACAGTGTACGTCATTTAATATAGCAGTTAGCGGCGGCAGAGTGTCAAGATTCAGCCAAAATTTTGGGTAATAAATTTTGGGCAGTATCGGGTTGGGGATCAGTGTTTTCTGGAAAATCGATCAGAAACCCTGAGTGATGATGGTTGACTAACGGTGTATTCTTAAACAAATTATCAGTTCTGCAATCAAGGCTACGGGGCGAGTAACCCTATGTTTGTAGAATGCACTAACAACGCGTTGGACTTGAACCTGTGACTTTTTACGACTACGAACCAGGGGATTTTTACGACGAGCTATTTGAAGCGAAAGGAAAACCCCGACCCGATGCGGTTCCGTTGATTGAGCGGATTCATACGCTTGGCATGGAGGAAGTGATTCGCAGGCAAAAAGCGGCTCAGGTGGCTTTGTTTAAGATGGGCGTGACGTTTAACGTCTATAGCGATGGTCGAGGCACCGAGCGCATCATGCCTTTTGACTTGATTCCTCGGATTGTATCTGCGGATGAGTGGCTGATCTTGGAAAAGGGCTTAAAACAGCGGATTACTGCACTCAATTTATTTTTGGCAGATGTCTATGGCGATCAAAAGATCTTAAAGGATGGAATAATTCCATCCGAAATTGTCCTTTCGGCGAGTGGTTTTTTGAAGCCGTGTATTGGCTTGCAGCCGCCCAAGGACATTTGGTGTCATATTACGGGAACCGATTTGGTGCGCGATCGCTCCGGTCAGTGGTATGTGCTGGAAGATAATCTGCGCTGTCCTTCTGGGGTGTCCTACGTTTTAGAAAATCGGCGGGTGATGAAAAACACCTTTCCCGTCGTGTTTGACACCATGAATATTCAACCTGTAGAAGAATACGCCAGTTATCTGCTGGAAACACTGCTCAACCTTGCCCCCGACCACTTACCCGATCCCACTGTTGTGGTGCTAACTCCCGGAATTTACAACTCTGCTTATTTTGAGCATTCCTTTTTGGCGCAGCAGATGGGAGTTGAACTGGTGGAAGGGCGCGATTTGGTGATTGCCGATGGCTACTTGCAAATGCGAACCACCAAAGGATTGCAGCGCGTGGATGTGATCTATCGGCGAATTGATGATGATTTTATTGACCCCAAGGCGTTTCGGGCAGATTCGTTGTTGGGAGTGCCCGGTTTGATGGAAGTGTATCGCTCTGGCAAGGTGGCGATCGCCAACGCACTGGGCACAGGGGTTGCTGATGATAAAGTGATCTACTCCTATGTTCCCGTCATGATTCACTATTACTTAGGCGAAGAACCAATTTTGGCAAATGTGCCCACCTATCTATGCTGGGAACCAAAACAGCAAAGCCATGTCCTAGAAAATTTGGACACGCTGGTGGTGAAAGCCGCCAACGAATCGGGCGGCTATGGGATGTTGATTGGTCCCCATTCTACGCCAGAGCAGCGAGAAGATTTTGCCCAGCGAATTAAGGCATCTCCCCGCAACTATATCGCCCAGCCAACGCTGTGTTTATCGCGAGTGCCGACGCTGTTAGACGGTGAGTTTGAAGGGTGCCATGTGGATTTGCGTCCCTACATTTTGTATGGCAAAGATATCTATGTGAATCCCGGTGGATTGACCCGCGTTGCCCTGCGCCGAGGATCGTTGGTGGTTAATTCATCGCAAGGCGGCGGCAGTAAGGATACTTGGGTCGTTTACAAATAGGAGAATAGTAGGGAGACGTATGCTAAGTCGTGTTGCAAATTCGATTTATTGGCTGACTCGGTCTGTTGAGCGGGCGGAGAATGTGGCTCGTTTTATTGAAGTTAACCTCAATCTGTTGCTGGATGCGCCCTCTGGCGGCACTCAATGGGAGCCAATTGTGTTAACTACAGGCGATTTGCCCTTGTTTCAAAAGCGCTATGGCAAGGCGACTGGGGCAAATGTCACCCAGTTTTTGGCATTTGACGAAGACTATGCCAATTCCATTTTGTCTTGTTTACGATCGGCAAGAGAGAATGCGCGATCGGTGCGCGAAGTGATTTCTTCGGAAATGTGGCAACAGGTGAACTCGTTTTATCTAATGGTGGTTGAAGCGGCTCAATCACACACATTGATGAATGATATTTCAGCCGTGCTGACGTTTTTTGAAGAAGTCAAGCTCCAAAGCCATCTGTTTGCAGGGGTGATGGATGCCACCATGACCCACAATGAAGGCTGGCATTTTGGGCAAATCGGACGGCTAATTGAACGGGCTGATAAAACCGCTCGAATTTTAGATGTGAAATATTACATTCTGCTGCCTTCTGTTCAAGATGTGGGCAGTAGCCTAGATGAACTGCAATGGATTGCGTTGCTTAAGTCTGCTAGTGCTTACGAGATGTATCGCAAGCAAGGGCAACATCGAATCTCACCGCGTGGAGTTGCCGAATTTTTGATTTTAGATCGAGAGTTTCCGCGATCGGTGCGATCGTGTGTTTTAGAAGCGGAGCGATCGCTGCACCATATCACCGGCACCCCCATTGGCAGCGGGCGCATTTCAGTCGAGCGATCGCTCGGACGACTACGCGCCGATCTGGACTACATCACCATCGATGAAATCGTCAGCGTTGGACTACACGAATTTTTAGAAAGTCTTCAAAGCCGGATGAACGAGGTGGGCGGCAAGATTTTTGAAACCTTCTTTGCCCTAGAGCCAGTCGCATAGCTTATGAATGATGAATGACCAATAAATCCACCATTCCCTATTCCCTATTCTCTCAAACTGTTGCATTACCAAATCGACCACACCACCGAATATGTTTATCAGCAGGCAGTCACTTTGCAACCCCATGTGGCGCGGTTGCGACCTCGCAGCGATGGCTGCCAAACGCTGCATTCCTTTAGCATCACCGTCACTCCGTCGCCCAAACAGCAAGCGCAAATCACTGATTTGGATGGCAACTCGCTGGTGCAGCTTTGGTTTGACTCCACCCCAACCGAATCACTGGTGATTCAAACTCTCTCCACTATAGAAACTCATCGTGCAAACCCGTTCGATTACTTTTTGGAGCCTTGGGCAGTCAGTCTTCCGGCAGATTATCCCGCCTTGCTGCTGGTTCAGTTACAGCCTTACCTGTTAGGGCAGCAGCCAGGGTATACCAGTGCGATTGATCCGATCGCCGCCCAACTTGCCCAGGATATTTGGCTTCAAGCAAACGGAGAACCCCTTGCCTTTTTGTCGCTACTCAACCAACAAATTTATCAGGATTGTCAATACACGGTTCGGGAGACGGGCGACCCGATGCCAGCCGGAGTCACTTGGAATGGGCGATCGGGATCGTGCCGAGAGTTTGCCGTGCGGTTTGTAGAGGTGTGTCGGGCGATCGGGTTGGCGGCGCGTTTCGTCAGTGGCTATCAGGAGGGCGACTTGGATAATCCAGAGCGACATCTTCATGCGTGGGCAGAAGTTTATTTGCCGGGTGGCGGGTGGCGAGGGTATGACCCCACCCAGGGCTTGGCGGTTGCCGATCGCCATATTGCTTTGGTCGCCAGCGCTTCATCTCGCTATGCTGCGCCCGTTAGTGGCACCTTTACGCCCGGTGGGGTTCAATCCTCCATGAGCTATAAGTTAGCGATTCAATCTTGACCCGGCGGCAGGTCAATGATTACAAACGAGTTCGTAGTTCTATGCTGAAGGAGGTAGAAGAGTTCGCTATCCTAAAGCAGTGCCATTGTTGAGTATGACTATGAGTTTGTCGTTGCGATCGCGCGGTGTTTTCGTTGCTTTGTCTGCCTGCATCCAGCTAGTCCGTCATTCCTGCATTCTTTTATTGGTGGGCTTACTGAGTGGGGGAATTGCACCCCAAAGCGCGATCGCGCTCACTGAGGCTCCAACTGCCCCCTCCACGGCTGCCTCTATTCAGCCCTATCTCGATCGCGTCATCCAAAAAGTAACCGAGTTTCGCTTAGAAAATGGCATGAAATTCTTAGTGCTGGAGCGCCATCAAGCGCCAGTTATTTCTTTTGTCACCTATGCCGATGTGGGGGGCGCGGATGAACCCGATGGCAAAACCGGGGTTGCCCACTTTTTAGAACATCTTGCCTTCAAAGGCACCAGCCAGATTGGCACAACCGACGCGATCGCTGAAAAACCCTTATTGGACAAACTCGATCAACTCTCAGAGCAAATTCAGGCGGCAACTGCCCAAGGTGAAACGCAAGCAGCACAAGCCCTGAAGGCAGAATTTGCGGAGGTTGAAGCAGAAGCAGTCAAACTGGTGAAGCAAAACGAAATGGGGCGAATCGTAGAGCAGGCTGGCGGCGTAGGGCTGAATGCAAACACCTCCACGGATGCCACTCGCTACTTGTTTAGCTTTCCATCCAACAAGCTAGAACTATGGATGTCTCTGGAATCAGAGCGCTTTTTAGATCCGGTCTTTCGCGAATTTTACAAAGAACAAAACGTGATTCTCGAAGAGCGTCGCCTCCGCACCGACAACTCTCCGATTGGGCAGATGATAGAAGCATTTTTAGGCACAGCCTTTAAAGACCATCCCTACCATCGCCCCGTGATTGGCTACAACAAAGATATTCGGGGCTTAACCCGGCAGGATGTCACCCAGTTTTTTGATCAATATTATGTGCCGAATAATTTGACGATCGCGATCGTGGGGGATGTGAACCCAGCCGAAGTCAAGCGATTGGCAACGATCTACTTTGGACGCTATAAAACACAGCCAAAGCCGCCCCAAGTTACGGTCATAGAGCCACCCCAAACTGCAACTCGTGAGGTGACCCTCAACCTCAAATCTCAGCCTTGGTATCTGGAAGGTTATCACGCGCCAGCATTTCGCGATCCGGACTACGTGATCTACGACATGATTGGCAGCATTCTCAGCAGTGGGCGCACGTCTCGCCTGTATAAAACGCTGGTTGAACAGCAGCAAATTGCCCTGACAGCACAAGGGTTTACAGGCTTTCCGGGCAACAAATTTCCTAGCTTAATGTTGTTCTATGCGCTCACGGCTCCAGGGCATACCGTCGATGAGGTGGCGGCATCGCTCCGTACTGAAATCGATCGCCTGAAAACAGACCTGGTTTCTACCGAAGAATTGGAGCGCGTTAAAACTCAGGCACGAGCCGGGTTGCTGCAATCGCTCAACTCCAACATGGGCATGGCACAAGCCCTGTTGGAATATGACGTGAAAACGGGCAACTGGCGCAACCTGTTCAAAGAACCCGATCGCATTGCAGCTATCAGCGCGATCGACGTTCAGCGCGTCGCCAAAAACACCTTCACTCCCCAAAATCGTACTATCGGCAGATTGCTTCCGAAAGAATAAGTTCACTATTTCAGTAACGATCCCGTAACATTTGTCATCATAAAAGAGATAAGATGGCTCCGCCGCTACTTTGTGCTGCTGATCACAGGCAACACAGCGGGGGCTACAAACTCAGACATATTGGAAAGTACGTGCAATCAAATTCTGTTCTCAATCCACCAGTTTCTAAAGCCCCGATTTCTCGGACTGCCGATTTGCCGTTTACACTTCAAGATCTAAAAGCTGCGATTCCAGCTTATTGTTTTGAACCTTCTGTGGGCAGATCGCTCGCTTACTTTTTTCTGGATATTGGCATGATCGTCGGGCTATACGCGATCGCCTATCGTCTCGATTCCTGGTTCTTTTTCCCGTTTTTTTGGTTGATGCAAGGCACCCTGTTTTGGGCACTGTTCGTGGTTGGGCATGACTGCGGACATGGATCTTTTTCTAAAATCAAATGGCTGAATAGTTTGGTTGGACACCTTGCCCACACGCCCATTTTGGTGCCCTACCACGGCTGGCGGATTAGTCATCGCCTCCACCACGCCAACACAGGCAACATCGACACCGATGAAAGCTGGTATCCCACGTCTCAATCGACCTACGAGCAAATGACCTGGTACGAAAAGCTGTTTCGGTTTAACTTGCCCCTAATCGCGTACCCGATTTACCTGTTCCGGCGATCGCCCGACCGGGACGGTGGATCTCACTTTTTGCCCAGCAGTTCGCTATTTCGTCCTTCAGAAAAGTGGGATGTGCTGACCAGTACGGCAGCAATCTTGGGTATGGTGGGCTTTTTAGGCTGGCTCACCTACACCTGTGGCTGGCTATTTTTAGTGCAGTACTACGTTGTGCCCTATGTCGTCTTTGTCATTTGGCTAGACCTAGTCACCTTTCTGCACCACACCGAAGCTGATATTCCTTGGTATCGCGGCGACGACTGGCATTTCCTTAAAGGTGCCCTTTCTACTATCGATCGCGACTATGGCTTCATCAACTCCATTCATCACGACATTGGCACCCATGTGGCGCATCACATTTTCTTGAATATGCCCCACTACCACTTAAAAGCGGCAACTGAAGCCATCAAACCCATCTTGGGCGATTACTATCGCAAATCCGATCAGCCCATTTGGAAAAGTTTCTTCCGCTCTCAGAAAGACTGTCAGTTTGTCCCGGATGAAGGCTCCGGCGTATATTATCAGCCCAACCTTAAAACTCCGTAAGGAGAAGGATTAAACCTTTAAAGAAGGCGGATGGGAAGCAAAAAAACGCTTTTCATCCGCCTTTTTGATAACGCTATTGACACTCCCACGGCTAAAGCCAGTGGGATTCTTGAATCAACGAGATCACTTAACTTAGATTCCTTGCGTCGTCTAAGCCAGAGGTGAGGCTCTCCTCAAGCGTTACTTTGGGTATGCCCTACCCTAGTTGCATTGCTG
>JBGSWI010000093.1:0-33060 GCA_041752515.1 Leptolyngbyaceae cyanobacterium
TTGCCTGCTGCCAGAGAAGCAATCACCACGAGCAGCATAAACGGCAAAATTGGCAGGGAATACTGATGCACCAAGTTTTTTTGCACTTCTTTTTCAGACAGCAGATTCATTGCCAGTTGAGGCACTGCCGCCACCATCGGCGCAAAATGACGCGGATTCAATCCCCATGCCAAGGGAGCAACCAAAATCACCAGATAGCCGAGGTTAGGGAAGGTCAGGACTCGGCGCAAAACCACATCCGGTTTCAGCACCAGATTTAAGGCAATTTCGGGAATGGAGTTGCCCAATTCCGCATACAGCGATAGCCCCAACACACCCGCAGGCTGAAAGTGCGGCAAAATCACCTGAGTTGCCAGATAAAACCAGGTTAGACCCGCGATGAACGCGATCGCGCCACACACCCGCTTTTTCTCAAATACGCCTAGCCACACTCCCATCGCCGCCACCGTTAGCGCCAGGGCATCTCGACAGCCCAAAACAATCACGATGCAGATTGCAAACCCCCAGAGGCGATCGGCGCGTGCCATCCACACTGCCGTCAACATTAACGGTAAGGCGATCGCTTCAGGATGAAAATCAAACAAATTCAGGTTGAAGATCAGCGGGTAGAGCAAATAGGCAACCGACATCGCCACTGCTTGCCTTTCAACTAATCCGGCTTGCCGCGCTAAATGATAAGTCGGCAACACTCCTACAGCCAGCGCGATCGCCTGCACCGCAAACAGCCAGTGCACATCGGGATAAATCCAGTACAGCCCTGCTAGGGGATAAAAGATCCAGGCGGCATGATCACCCAAAATATGCACTCCAATGATCGAAGAAATCGGCGGCAATCCGCGACTGAGCAAATAGAGCGGCTGATCAAAAATGCCCAAATCCCAAGCATTGGAGTGAAATAAGCCATGTCGCAAAGTGCTGCTGGCAAATAAAATCACCGCGCTGATGACCACCATCCACCGCAGCGATTCCCGCAGGGATCGTTTTACGAATCGCGTTGGCATCCCAGCTTGCAAGTTCTTCACGGTCACATCACCCATGCTTGACTCCCCCCAAAATTACATCAAGCGCCTGCACGAGTAAACAAGTACACGCCATCTTGTTGAACCAGCAGCTTAAACCGAGGATCGCGCTGAAGCCGCTCGACTAGAGCCTGCTGAAGAGTAGGAGTACTTGCCCAGCCGGAATGCCGCACATTCAGCAGTACCTCGTCAAACTGATCGAAGTCGATCGCTTCTGTGCCAGCGATCGCCAATTGGACTGTCGGGCGATGGGTCAGATGGGGAGCCAAGAATGCGGTGGTCAAAATGCGGCTTTGGGGCTGAACTTGAGCGATCGCGCTGCGGCTTGCCTGCCAAGTGTCTAGCGAGTTGAGATAGCGATCGGCAAAATAACCAAACTTTGCCAGCGCCAAAAAGCCAATCAGCGAACACAGCAAAATTCCCCGCCGACTTTGCACCCATCCTTTGCCATCCGCAAGTGCCGCAATCACTGCCACCATCAAAAACGGCAGCGCGGGCAGAGAATATTGATGCAGCAAATCTTTTTGAGTTTCCAAGGTGCTCAGCAAATTCAGCAGCAAGGTGGGAATGATCCCAATTAGCGGCGCTAGATGCTGCCAGGATAAGCCCCAAATCACAGGCAAAAATAACAGGCAAAGATATTGCAGATTGGGCAGGGTGAATAAGGCGGACAGAACCAAATGGGGTTTTAAGAATAAATTCAGGACAATTTCTCCGACGGAACTGCCCAAATAGTCAAATCGGGCAACCGAGATCACGCCACCGGGCGGAAAAGAAGGGATGAGAACCTGGGTGGCAAACAGAAACCAGCCGCCGCCTAATATCATCGCGATCGCGCCATACCTGAGCCGTTTCTCAAAGAGCCACAGCCAAAAACCCATCACAAACACCGTCAGCGACAGCGCATCCCGACAACCCAAAATCAGGATTAAACACCAGACAAACCAGCCCATTTGATTGCGTCTCGCAGTCAAAATCGCGGTCAAAATCAGCGGCAGAGCAATCACTTCGGGATGAAAATCAAACAGATTCAGATTAAAAATGATGGGATGCAATAAATAAGCCGCCGCGATCGCAGTGGATTGACCCGGTTTGAGTCCCGCCTGTTTTGCCAGATGATAGGTGGGCAAAGCGCCCAGAGACAGCGCGATCGCTTGAATGCCTAACAACCAAAACACAGACGGATAAATTTTGTATGGGAGCGCCACAAAATACATGATCCAGTCGGCGTGTCCGCCCAAAAAGTGATATCCCCAAAAGGAAATCACCGGCGGCAATCCCTGACTCAGCAAGTAGGATAATTGATCGAAATACCCCAGATCATAGGCGGTGGAGTGAAACAGCAGATGCCGAATGCTGCTGCACACTAATAAAATCGCCGTGCTGACTGCGATCATCCTCGTCAGCGCCCAATTGTCTGCCGGGTGAAACCAACTTGGCAGCGATCGCGCTGGAGTGTGCCAAGGGTTGCTCATGCCACCACAGGAGTTTCGCTAGTTTGAGGAGCAGAAATCAGAGCGACTTCAACCAAGTCATCGTCGAGGGCATTCACTTCCACTCGCACACCCGGACCAAAGAATCCCGTTAGCTTTTGTTCTTTATCTTTCCAAGCTTGAGCCGGAAAAAACGGCGACTCAAATTGCAACACTAGAGTGTAAGCTCCGTCGGTTTCTTCCTCACGGATGCTCTTCAATATGGGGCATTCTTCATCGGTGGGACTCAGTTTTAATGCCTTGAGGGAGGTATCCAGATGGGCACTTTGTCCATAGCGGAACCGAGTCACATCTTTGCGGATCTGAGTTTGAGTGGCAGTGGCTTGGCGATCGCGCAGTGCCACAATTGCTTCCGAGGTGGGCTGGGAATAGGGGGCAGGTTCTAGCTCCGATGCTTTTAAGGCTAAGCCACCCAGCAAAATAGGAATTCCATAGAAAAACCCGATCAAATTCAAAGTGGCATTATCCAGAATAAAGTAGGCAATAAAGCCGACGATAGTTAGAATTCCACCGACCACCAACCCCACCATTCCTAGGGAAATTTGACGTAGCATAGTAATTACAATCAGCCGCGCTATAAAAACTTGTCAGTTTTTATTATCCCTGACTCCTGAACCGCGTCACCGTTCATTAGTGAATCAAGTTTTTTGGATTGAACTATGACAATGGCTAAAGATGAGAATCAACAGGTTGCTAAAGAGCGGAAGGTAATGGAGCAAATCAATTCCCTCAAGCGGGAAGATGAAATGTTGCAGAACATTCTGGCGGTGGATGTGTGGGCGATCGCCAAAACAATGGATGAATTTCATCCCGGCTTTTGGGCAGCATTCATGAAAAATCGCGAACAAGCCCTCAAGCGGTTTATGGATGAAGTGATTAAAACAAAACCTGCGGATGTGAAACGCCCCCCGTTTTTGCGCTGAGCAGGGCGAAAGTTGAATTCAAAACTCAAAATATCTCCTGCGGAGACGCTACGCGTTGGCAAAGCCAGTCCGAAGGACTTACAAAACTCAAAACCCAGAACCTCGTACTTCATACTTCTGGCTGCTACCGTAGAATAAGTTTTGATAACCAGTTGATATTTAAGAGGAAAAGAAACGCTCATGGTAGATCCACAAGCGATGCGCGAGCAATTTATTCAGATCGAGGGCAAGCGTGAGTTTCTAGTGAAACTCTTGGAACAGCCCAATTTAGGCACCTTAAGAATTGATGTGAATCAAGCGATCGAAGAAGTGGATGACTTGATTGATGAATTCAAGCGCACGTTTCCTGATGGTGCGATCGGCACTAATTTCTAATTTGAGCAGGGTGTTTACATGGAGCCAAAGCTAGGCTCAGACGCTGATTCAAATGAGTTGTCACCGCAGCCGATCGTTGGCTTGGCTCGTTCGGCTTCACGATCGCCCCTACAATCGCAAAGAAAGTATCGAACTGGGATTCGCTGGTTCGTTGCTTCAGGGGCGATCTCGCTACTGGATTGGATCATCGGCTGGAGGATGTCGCCCAACGTCTTAATCAGCCGCACGAATGGGGATGACCCAATCTCGGTTCAACCCTAAAGCAATCAAAGTCGCTCTGCCAATGGAGGTCATCCCAATGATGTGTAGTCTATCTGAAGACCAATTGAAATGCTCCTGCCAGCGATCGCACTACCCCGTCAACAGAAACGTTACAGGTGATATTTTTGTTCGCGCTGGAATAATCACTCGATTGGGTACCAGTTGATCTACAAGCACTGTGCCACGATGATGACATCCAATGTAGGTTTAACCAACATGTTCCTCAAGAAAATCGCCACCTTTGCCACAATCTCCGCTGTTCTCACCCTGGGAGCAACCGCCTTCAACCCTGCCCCTGCATCTGCTGCCCCTAAAAAGGCTATGACCTGGACGATCAAAAAAGCGCAAGTCGTCAGCGGGAAAACCTATGTGCTTGTTGGCACTGACGCCTTGAGCAATCCCATCCAAGGCGACACGCTAATCACTGAACGTAGATCACTGCTCTGCATCAGTAAAAATCTCAAACAATACCCCAACCCGGGCAAACTAGAACCCGCTCCTGCAATCACCCCCGGTGGCGCAAATACTTACACTTGGTCTAATAGCAAAGTGCTGATCATTCCGAACGTGTTGGGTAGTTCTTTGGTTTCGCAAGCTGATGCCGATAAGAAATGCGCCACCGTCGGACAATTGATTCACGGCATTTCCGGCTTCCGCATGGCAGAATTTCATGATGGGACGGGTAACAATCCCGGATGGTCTTAGTGGGCAGAAGCGCACTCGATCGTCGAAGGACTTGATGCCCAACCTACGGCGGTAGTGGGTTCCTCGGATGCTCGCTATTGGGTCAGAATTAGCGACCAACCGGCGAATCCTTGGTAATTAATGGATTTCCATAAAAATAAACATCCCACGGCAAAGATCGCCCCTCTTGCGTAGGTTGGGTTTCGCTTTAGTCAATGGTTGACGTGAAGAAGCTTGACAGCACTCAACCCAACCTACGAAGAAGGCGATCGTACTGTCGAATACTTAGGGATTGAAACCCCGATATCCAGGTGTCGCTAAGGCTTGTAGATTGGGTTTCATGCTTCAATCCAATCTACAAGATCCGCGATCGCACTTAAACAAAAGGAAATACAATGTCATCAATCATTGCAGGTCATGTCATAGACAATAATCGTCGGCCAGTCAGTAAGGTGAAGATCTCCCTAGAAGGGAAGATCATTGCCGAATCTGGCAACGATGGATTCTTCTCGGTCGCCGTAGCAAAGGATGAGACTCGCCTAGCGCTCACCTTCGCTGCTGAAGGATATGTTGCCAATACCAGAGTGTACAACTCCAAAGGACAGGGTAATGGGAATACAGTTGTAGTTTGGCTGAGATCATCTCGGTTAAAGTTTGATCCTTCCCGCGACCTTGATGTTGAATTCGGATCATCACGTATTAGAGTACCTGCTAACGCGCTGATCGGCTCCGATGGAAAAAAGCTCACCGAAAGAGTGGAACTGTGGTTTACCTTGTTCGATGTTACAAGTCAGCAACAGCGTGCTGCCGCATCGGGTGATTTCACAGGAAAACTGCTTGATGGCAGTATTCGGCAATTGAATTCCTATGGCATTTTTGACCTTGATTTTCGTGGACTAAAAGGCCAGACGTTAAAACTTCAGCGCAAAGCAAGCATCGATCTGTCTATAGCAGTTCCGCCTCAATTATGAAAAGAAGCCCCCCGAAAAATTGGTTTCTTTAACTTCGATACACTGATGGGACATTGGATTCAGATGGGCAACTTCGATTTCGTACCAAACACCCTAACCTATAACGGTTCAGTAACTTCGTTTGGCGGCGTACACAATTTAGATGTTCCTCTGGACGCTGTCTGCGTGACTATTCAGGTGGTGAACTGGTGGGATTTATCTCCTATGCCTAATGCGCAGGTAACTGCCCATGGCGGTGGCGGTCAGTACGAGTCTTATGGAACAACAGATGCCAATGGCTTCGTATGCTTACTCGTTCAGAAAAATGCCCAATTCTCGGTGGAGGCATCAGTAACCGTTGGTAGCAGCTACTACGCAACTCCAATTCAATCAACCTTCACATCGCCCAATTTTACCTCAGATGCTAGTGCTTGCGGTAACTCTGTAACATGTCCTCTCTTAGGAACGCACAAAATTAGCTTAGTTACTGGTGGCATTATCAACCTTCCTGTTACTTCTGAGCTATAAAATAATGGGTGTGCCGGATAAGTACAATCGCCCGTCTCGTCGGTCAGATTAAACGCTGTCAAGCGTGTTCGTTGAAACCCAACGTTCATTGGCATCTCGCGTCGTACGATCTCGGTTCTGAACCACCGAGTCGAGAGATCGCGCAAGAACGATTCAAGCGCGGAAAAATTACTATTTTTGAGGTGACACAAAAAGAAGATACTCTCACAACCGCCCGGAATAACGAACTGGGTGCAAGGCTGGACTTTTGGCTCTCAATGGTCGAACTCGATCGCATCCTCGGAACCACTCTAGACACTTGGAGCACCTTCATCCAGCCTGATCAATGGCTGCGTTAGTTTGACAACTCGCAATTTTTCGGGGATGCAACAGGTTTCAGTGCAAATTCTACTGGCACTTTCGCTAAGCATAAAAAAGCCAGGAGCGAATTGCTACGTCCTGGCTTTTAGCTTCTATCTCCTGATCGCTCAGAAGCTTGTAATGTGAGTGTCGTCTTCCTAGCGCATCCAATCCTTCAAAAGCGCTTGCCGCCGGGGATGGCGCAGCTTTCGCATGGCTTTTGCTTGGATCTGGCGAACTCGCTCTCTAGAAAGTTGATACCGCTCACCAATTTCAGAAAGGGTGTAATGTTGTCCATCGGTTAAACCAAACCGCAATCGAATGATTTCTTGTTCGCGATCGCTCAGGTGTTCTAAAACAGAATCAAGGCGATCGCAGAGCAATTTGTGATCTAAACAATCATTGGGTGCAACATTATCCGAATCTTCGATCAATTGCATCAGTTCGGTATCTTCTTCTCGACCTACCCACGCATGAAGAGAAAGAGTACCCTGACTCACATCTAAAACATGATCTAACTTATCTTCATCAATGCCTAACTCATCAGCAATTTCTTGCTTTGTTGGCTTACGTCCATGCTTTTGAGAAAGCAACTGCCGAGCTTTGCGAACCTGGTTCAGTTTTTCGACCATGTGAACGGGCAAACGAACCGTGCGAGATTGGGAGGCGATCGCGCGGGTAATTCCCTGACGAATCCACCAATACGCATAGGTTGAAAACTTATAACCCCGCTCATAGTCAAACTTTTCAGCCGCGCGCATTAAACCCATGGCACCTTCTTGAATTAAATCCAAAAAAGGTACACCGCGATTTAAGTATTTTTTGGCAATAGAAACCACCAAACGCAAGTTTGAACGAACTAATCGCCGCTTGGCGCGTTCCGCTTGAGGACCACCTTTGGCAATCTCCCGCGCCAACTCAATTTCTTGAGTTTGAGTTAGCAAAGGGTAGCGCGCCATCTCACGCAGGAATAGCCCAACTGAATCATCGGTCAGCCCTAAACGCTCTGCTTTGCTAATTTTAACGGGTGGTTTACTAGGAGCAAATTCCACCGTTTCAAATTTCTCTAAACTATTCAGTTCATCCAAGTCAATATCAATTTCAACGGAGAGATCGACATTGAATTCTTGTTCAAGAGAACTGACTTCAGCATCAATTTGACTGATTTTAGAAGGCGATTCGGCACTCATACACACTCACATAATCTTTAAGAAAAAAGTTGCGTAAAATTGCCTCCAACTCTACCAAAAATCTTGGTAAATGCACCCCTTTCTTCCAAAAAAAGTCTAAATTTTTGTATTAAATATCGGGGCATTCAAGATATTTTGCAAAAACCGCTCATTTCCTTAAAAAGGATTCTAAGCAGCGATGAATGAGTCGCTATAAAAGCTAACTCACCAAAAGTTTTGAGCGGCGAAGTAGTCAGAATTGTGAAGTAGAAGAATACTTGTAAAAAAGATTCAAATCTACTTTTGAGCAACTTTAATTCAGTCGCTCTTTTCGTCAATCCAAACTAAGGCTTTATCCTACACGAGGATGGCGAAAATGATTACGTAATTTCCATCAAATTTTTTTGAGAGTTTTGTTCGGGGTCATCGCCGGTTGGATGACGCTGAATATATCGCCCGTCGGGGAGCAAATCCCACGCTTGGCGATTGTCTGCTAGCAGGATGCCCAAAATCTCTTGAAGGTCTTTAGCGATCGCCGGGTCTTCAATCGGCACAACGGCTTCCACTCGGCGATCCAGGTTGCGCGTCATCCAATCGGCACTGCCAATAAAGATCTCTTCTTGCCCCTGATTGTGGAAATAAAAGATGCGCGAATGTTCTAAAAATCGCCCCACAATGCTAATCACGCGAATATTTTCACTCACGCCCGGCACTCCTGGGCGCAAGCAGCACATCCCCCGCACAATTAAATCAATTTGTACGCCTGCTTGGGAGGCTTGATATAACGTAGCAATCATTTGTGGATCAACCAGCGCATTCATCTTGGCAACAATGCGGGCATGATCCCCTTGACGGGCGATCGCGGCTTCTCGGTGGATCAACTCCGTCATGCGAGTGCGTAACCCCGAAGGTGCCACCAGCAATTTTTGATAGGTGTGATGGCGAGAGTAGCCCGTCAGGTAGTTAAATAGATTGCTTAAATCAGCCCCCAAATCTTCGCGACAGCTTAACAGCCCCATATCGGTGTAAATACGAGAGGTTTTTGGGTTGTAATTTCCCGTGCCTATATGAACATAGCGGCGAATGCGCTCCCCCTCTCGCCGAACAACCAGCACCACCTTCGTATGGGTTTTGAGTCCTGCCAACCCATAAATCACATGAACCCCGGCGCTTTCTAGCTTGCGCGCCCAGTTAATATTATTTTCCTCATCAAATCGGGCTTTGATTTCCACCAGTGCCGCCACCTGCTTGCCGTTTTCCGCCGCCATGATCAGTGCCTCCACAATGGGCGAATCTCCGGAAGTGCGGTAAAGGGTCATTTTAATTGCCAGCACATCTGGATCTTCAGCCGCTTCGGTGATGAATCGTTGGACGGTGCGCGAGAAGGAATGGTAGGGATGATGCACCATCAAATCTTGCTTGCGAATTATGGCAAACAGGTTATCTTCTGGCTCGGCTCCATCCAAGCTTTTCTTGCCGTGGTTGCGCAAGGCGGGGGGCACGGAAGAATAGCAGGGTGGATCTTTGAGATCGGGTAAAGGGATTTCTAAAAACGTGATCAAATCTCGCAAACAGAGGATTCCGTCCGTGTCATAAACATCCGCATCCGTTAAATCCATCTCCTGCATCAGCATCGTTCGCAACATTTCGGGCATGGAGGTATGAATTTCTAAACGAACGACAGAACCGCCCACTCGCCGCTTGTGCAGTTCTTGCTCGATCGCCACCAGCAAATCATCTGCCTCATCCTCTACCAGCGCCAGATCGCTGTCGCGGGTGACTCGAAAAGGATGATATTCCTGAATATCCATGCCGGGAAACAGCGCCGTCAAATTATGGGCGATCACTTGCTCTAGGGGCACGCCCGTCCAGATGGCAGCGACATCTTTTTCTTGATGGCGAAGATGGTCGGGCAGGGGCAAAAAACGAGGTAGGATTCTGGGCACTTTCACCCGCGCAAATAATTCTTTACCGTCTTCTCCTTCTTTCATCACCACGGCAAGATTGAGGCTGAGGTTGGAAATGTAGGGAAACGGATGGCTAGGGTCGATCGCCAGCGGCGTGAGGACTGGAAAAATTTGCTCATCAAAATATTGCTTAAAATAGGCGCGTTGCTCTTGGTTGAGATCAATATAATCGAGCAGGTAAACGCCGTGGGAAGACAGAGGTGGGCGCAAGGCTTGATCGAAATGGAGATGCGCTTGAGAAACCATCGGGTGTAGCCGCTGCCGAATCAGGTCAAGCTGTTCTTGGGCAGTGCGTCCGTCGGGCGATCGCTGGATCACTTTTGCCTCAACCTGTTGTTTGAGAGCCGCGACCCGCACCATAAAATATTCATCTAAGTTAGAGCTAAAAATCGCTAAAAACTTTAGCCGTTCCAATAAGGGAGTGCGTGGATCAAACGCTTCATTCAGCACGCGATTATTAAATTCTAGCCAACTCAGTTCACGGCTGAAATAGTATTGTGGATCGCTCAGGTCTAGCTCTGTCACCATCGAAATCTTACGTCTTGGCATGATCAACCGAATACCTCATCTTCTTGCCCAATCCACCATTTTCCGAGATTCATCAAGTCTGCATGAATATCTTTGAGAGCGGCTTCGTAATCTTCTGCCGCCAAATCTTTTCGATCTTCTTGTAGTTTTTTGAGGCGCAGTTGGGCGAGTAGCCACGGTTTTGAGATGCCATGGGTCGCTTCACTGTAACGAGCCCGTTTTTCACTATTTATTTGACTATCCACAGACTGATAACCCTCTTATAATTCCCGGTAATGCCCATCTCCACAGTTTACACGTGACTGATTATGCCTTCTGCAAACCCGTTGGAACTGGCAAAACAAGGTGACCCTGACGCGATAGCGGCGATTCTCAACTACGCTCTATTTCAGCACTATAGCGCCAGCACTAGCGTCATTCGCTTAGGGGATTACCTCTCTGTGTTCGTTGAAACGGCTTCTAGGATTGAGCAGGAGGCTACAGCCCGATTGGTGAATCAAGTGCTGAGCGAATTGGCAATTGCTGAAATTTTAACGGTAGAAATTAATGCCCAGCAGCGGGGCGATCGCGGGCTGTTGTGGACGCAAACCCTCAAAGCGCCCTTTAACGCGACTCCTGCCTTTTCTTCCATCAGCCCCCTGCCCAACCCAGGGATTGATTCCAACCTTTCCTCTGAGCGTTCAGCAGCCCTTGTACCGATGGCATGGATTGAGCCGAAAAGCCAAAGAGATCCCGCAGCAAACGAAGATGGGAACTCGCTGCAAACCGTTTTACAGCGACCCGAAATTGTGGCGATGGTGGCGATGGCGTTGTTGCTGGTCTTTTGGGATACTTACATGGAATGGATGGATGAAGCGGAGACTCAATCCATTTCGGGGAGACAACTCGCCCGCCATCTGGGAGTCAGCAGCAGCACTATCAGCCGATACAAGGAGCGATCAAACTTCAGCGAGTGGAGCCAAACGCTTGATCCGGAGGGCATTGCCTGGGTTTATACGGGAAAAGCGTTTGTGCCAATGCGGGATGGCGAATAAAAATACGCGATCGCGGTCGTGCGTTGAGCGGAGCCGAAATGCACGACACTACGCCAACGCTTTAACAGAGCGCCATTGCTCCAGACCTTTAAGCACGTTTGCCGCGATCGCCGTCCAGCCCACAATGCCGCCTTGAGCCCTCACCATGTCGAGCGTCGCCTGCTTAAATTCTGGAAAATAGCTTTCGGTGCAGTCTTCTACCATAAGGCACTCGTAGCCGCGATCGTTGGCTTCTCGCATCGTCGTTTGCACACAGACTTCCGTGGTCACGCCCGTCACAAACAGGTGAGTAATCCCTTGCTCTTTCAAAATCGAGTCGAGATTAGTCGCATAAAAGGCACCCTTACCCGGCTTGTGAATTACCCATTCTCCCGACAAAGGCGCAAGGTCTGCAATAATGCCGTTGCCCGGTTCGCCCTTGACCAAAATTCGCCCCATGCCGCCCTCACTGCCAATCGTTAGATCGCCCTTCCCCCGCTTGAGTTTGGCAGGGGGACAGTCGGATAAATCGGGCTGATGGCACTCGATTGTGTGGATTACTGGCAAGCCCATGGAGCGAAACCCTTCCAACAGTGATTTGAGCGTGGGCACGATCGCCTGTAGCAAACTAACATCATTGCCCAGCGCCTCTCCAAAGCCTCCCGGCTCTAAAAAATCTCGCTGCATATCAATCACAATCAGCGCCACGTTGCCTGATTCGGGTAAATCATAGTCGTAGGGAAGAGCGGCGATCGCGGTCATAGAGTCAAATTCTCAATTTTAAGTTTTGAATTTTCAATTAGAAGACCAGGACAGTCAAGTTCTCAATTTTGAGTTTTGAGTTTTGCATGGTAGAAGCTTTACTCACCCACGGTTTCAAGCTCAAATCTGTCGCATCCTCCGTTTAAATAGATATCAATTTTGAATTCTCAATCAGAAGACCAGGACAGTCAAATTCTCAATTTTGAATTTTGAATTCTCAATTAGAAGATTCAGTTTTGCACCTGAGCCATTGCTTGGACTAAACTCAAAACTCAAAACTCAAAACTCAAAACTAACCTAATGTCCCGCCATAGCTTGACCGATCGCCTTAAAGTCCGCTTGTTCAATCGGGCTATCGTAGGTAAAGTTTCCTTCGCTGATGACCAGGATGCGATCGCTGAGTTTCAGCAGTTCATCCAGATCTTCACTCACCAACAGCACCGCTACACCGCGATTTCGGGCTGCCAAAATCTGCGTATGAATGGTATCCACCATGGCGAAATCTAGACCGAAACACGGATTCGCCGCAATCAACAGGTTAATGTGATCGGCGGATAGCTCCCGTGCTAGAACCGTTCGCTGCACATTGCCTCCCGATAAATTGCCCACTGGCGTTTCAGGGGAGGGCGTTTTAATCTTAAATGAGGCGATTAAGCCCGTTGCCATTTCGCGAATGGCGTTGAACATCAGTAACATCCCTTTCGCTTGCGGCGGGCGATCGAACGTCCGCAATGCCAAATTCTCCGCCACACTCATATGAGCAACACAGGCATTTTTCAGCGGTTCTTCTGGCAATACAAACACCCGCTGCTTATGCATTTCAGAGCGCGTCATGCCATAGGCTTCACCATTGACCAAAATCTGCCCGCCTGTCGGCGATCGCTGCCCCGCCAACACCTCCACAAATTCCCGCTGCCCATTCCCAGAGATTCCAGCAATCCCCACAATCTCGCCGCTGTTTACCGTCAGGCTCAATCCTTGAACCGCTTCCACGCCGTTGTCTTTATTGGCGCGCAGTTCCTGCACTTGCAAAACAGGCGTTATTTTACCCTGAGTCGTTTTTTCAACGGGGGTAGGCTCCCGCCTTTCACCCATCATCATCTCAGCCATATCCGAGACAGCCAGATCCTTAACCAACCCTGTGCCAGCAAACTTGCCTTTTCTCAGCACCGTAATTTCGTCACAAAACGCGGTCACTTCCCGAAACTTATGGCTAATAATCAACACACTCAGCTTGCCATCCGTCACCTGCTCCCGAATCAACCCCAGCACTTCATCCGCTTCACTCGGAGTCAACACGGAGGTCGGCTCATCCAAAATCAAAATTCTACTTTTTAGATAAAGCTGTTTCAAGATTTCTAGCTTTTGCTTTTGTCCCGCCGCCAATTGACTCACCGGCACCTCTAGAGGCACCTTAAACGGCGAACTTTCCATAAAGGCAGCCAGATGCCCCATTTCCTGCTTCCAATTAATCACCCCAGGGCTTTCCAGCCGCGATAAGACCAGGTTTTCGGCAACGGTCATCGCTGGCACAGAAGTGAAATGCTGGTATACCATGCCAATGCCATACCGTTGAGCCTCGCGTGGACTATCAATTTCGCGGGAATGTTGACCAATTAATACATCGCCATGAGTCGGGCGATAAAAGCCCATGATGCATTTTACTAAAGTGCTTTTTCCGGCACCATTCTCGCCGAGCAGCGCATGAAAAGTAGCAGGCTTGAGATGAAGCGACACATTATCCAAGGCAACAAGGCTGCCAAATCGCTTGGTCATATTGACCACTTCTAAATCTGGGGGAGCGGCGGAATGAATCACGGTCGGCATAGCCTGATCAATCTGCTCAATTGGGTTCGCAACTTCTGCCATCTTAGATCTCCGATTGCTTTGCGTAAATCTTTAGCGTTTAAACCGTGGTTTAGCCACTCATCTCGCCTGTTTTAGCCATTAATCGTGCCTAATGCACCCGGAGCGCCCGATAAAGTCTTTTTAGGAGAACAGGTGATGATCATAATAAGCAGCGTCAAAATATAAGGCATTGCATTAAACAGGTAGCGTCCTTGATCCACACCCACCGATTGCAACGCTGGACCGATCGCCTGAGCGCCGCCAAAAAATAAGGATGCCCACAAACATTGAATCGGGTTCCAACGGGCAAAAATCACCAGCGCAACCGCCATTAAACCCTGACCGCTGGAAATGCTCTCTGCCCAAAGCCCTGGATAGTAAAGCGACAGGCACGCTCCGCCGATTCCTGCCAAAAAGCTGCCCGCAATGATGCAAAGCATCCGCACCAGTTTAATGGAGACCCCCATTGCCAAAGCCGCATCGGGGCTATCGCCTACCGCCCGCACAAATAAGCCCCAGCGCGTTGACTTGAAAAACCATGCCATCAAAGGAGCCAACAAGACCCCAAAAATAAACAAGGGGCTAACCTTAAGGGCAGACTGGAGGGCTGGCGTTGCACTCCAATTACCCAAATCGATCGTCGGCAACTGCGGAGCCTTGGGTTGAATGAAATCCTTGCCAAAATAAAAGGCGATGCCGCTGCCAAAAATAATCATGGCAATGCCAACCGCAATATCATTCACCTTGGGCTGTTGAGATAACCAAGCGTGAATGAAGCCTAAAATCATGCCCGCACAGCCTGCCGCCAAAACACCCAGCCAAGGAGAAACCGTTGCTGGAATACCCCATTTCTCGGATGCCAGGTAAGAAATGGCATAGGCGCTCATTGCACCCGTGAGCAGAGTTCCTTCCAAACCCAGATTAATCTTGCCGCTTTTTTCTGTCAGGCATTCCCCCAAACTGACGAATAGAAAGGGAGCGCTTCCTCGCAGAGTGCCTGCCAAGATGCCTAGTGGAACGCCCCACCAACCGATCGCTTCTGCTGCCATGAAATCAGTCCCTCTCAATCGAACTGCTGAAATAGATTAAACCGACTGAATTAATCAACAACACGCTAGCTGAATCAATCGCTAGACAGGCATCGCTGCGGATGGTGCAGGCGGTGGTGCTAAAGGAATCTCTGGCTCCTTGAAAAATTTGAAGCGCCCATACAGCGATTCGCTATATAAAACGACTAAGAAGATCAGCCCTTGAAACACAAGAACCGTGGCATCGTGCATCCCAAACGATCGCTGGAGCGCTCCACCGCTGTTGATAATGCCGCCCAACAAAATCGCCACGATCGCCGCCGCCAAAGCATTATATCGAGCAATAAACGCAACCAGAATGCCCGCATATCCATACCCGGCGACGATGGATGCGTTTGCCTGACCCTGAACGGCTGCCACTTCGACCATGCCCGCCAGCCCAGCACAGGAGCCAGCGAGGAAGCAAATAATGATCGTCAGTTGACCGACAGGCAAGCCAGCAATTCGAGCCGCCTTAACGTTACCACCCGCCATTCGGGCGGCAAACCCAAACGTCGTATGCTGGATCAAAAAGTAGGAGATCGCGCAAGCCACTAACCCGTAAATCAGCCCATAGTGAATCCGAGTAGAGCCAATATTTCCTAGCCGATAGAGGTCTGGAATCGGGAAAGTGGAAGGTTTGTTTAAAGAAGCAGGATCTTTCCACGGACCTTCTACCAAGTGGTTAAGCAAAGCGATCGCAATATAATTCATCAGCAAACTGCTGATCGTTTCATTGACCGCCCGATAATGGCGCAACGCACCGACGATCGCAATCCAAACGCCGCCTGCGACAATTCCGCCAAGCCCCATGCCAAGCTGCACCACCGTTGGAGGCAGCCCTAAAGAAGTTTGCAGTTGGGCTGGATCAGGCGTAATGCTGCCATAGGACAACATTAATCCTGCCGCCGCTGCCCCCAATCCTCCCAACACCAAGGCTCCCTCATTCCCAATGACCATCAATCCCAACCGCGCTGGCAGAGCGGTGCAAAGTGCGGTCAACATCAACGGAGCAGACCGCAGCAAGGTTCCTTGAAAAGCGTTCCAGCTTCCAAATGCGGTTCTAAATATGGCACCGTAAACGGCGAAGGGATTTTTGCCATTCAACCCACAGAAGATGCCGAACAAAACTAGGGCAACCAGCAGTGCCGCCAGCGGAATGACAACCGATTCCGATCGAGATCGCCAGTTGGAACGACTCAGCGCCATATTAACTTGTCTTTCCAGAAACGCCTTCAGCCAACCAATCCATTTGGGTCAATTCGGGAGCCGTCACTTTATAGGTCGTGCCCGCAGGAATTTTGACGGTGCCCGCATTGTCTTTAATGGCACCCTCATAGACAACCGCTGACCCATCCATTAGTTTCGCTTTTGCTGCCTCCACATCTTTTTGAATTGGCTCAGTCACCGCTGGACCAAAAGCTGCCAGACCAATGTAATCTTCTGCAATCCCGCCAATAAACTGGTGCGGAATGCCATCATTCATCAGCGTCTTACCGGCGCTCAGCAACTCTGCATACTTTTTATAAATCGTAGTCCAGTTATATACCGTTCCAGTTAAATAGCCTTTGGGTGCCAAAGCCGATTGATCGGAGTGAAACCCACTGGACAGCACCCCGCGCTTCTCTGCCGTTTCAATCACCACTTTAGGGCTATCCACATGAACTGCAATCACGTCAAAGCCTTGGTCGGCAAGAGAATTAGTCGCATCTGCTTCCTTGACCGGGAGTGACCAATCGCCGGTAAAAATCACCTGCATTTTGATATCAGGCTTAACACTACGCGCTCCTAGCATGAAGCTATTAATATTCCGCAACACCGGATTGATCGGTTTTGCACCGACAAAGCCAATTTTGCCTGCCTTGCTGGCTTGCGCGGCAACCCGTCCGGCAAGATATTGCCCTTCATCTACCAGCGCAAAAAAGCTGCCGATATTTTTGGATAAGCCCTCTTTCCAAAGGGTGCCGCAGTGGAGAAACTGCACCTCTGGATAGGCTTTGGCAACTTCTAGGACGTGCGGATCGAAATAGCCAAAAGACGTGGGAATTACGACGGTTGCACCATCTTGATCGATCATGTTTCGCATCACTTCCTGCACCTCTTTGGTTTCAGGAACGCTCTCTTGCTCAATGATTTTGATACCGGAAATACTGGCGATCGCCGCTGCACCCGTCGCATGAGCTTGATTCCAGCCGTAGTCATCCTTAGGTGCGTTATAGATAAAACCAATCGTGACCGGTTGACCTGCATCGGGGCTAGCGCCAGAAGGGCTGCTTGGGCTGGCAGTATTGGTTGGAGAAGATGAACACCCCGTCCAAAGCTTGGAAGTTGCCCCAAAGGCGGCTGCCGCCAGAAGACCTCGAATCACTTGACGGCGGGGAACGTAAATACGTCGATTACTCACTCTGCAAAAGGCTCCTTGATGGCTTATCGAACGAACAGCACCAGTAGGCTGAGACGAACCGTAAAACGTTGACTATAGAGGCTTCAATAGTAAGAGGTTTCAATCATATTTTGTTAGCGTATTTGAAAATAAATTGCCAAAGTGTATCTAAAACAACACTGAAGAAGGATGTAGAATTTAGCATTCTATGAGTGTTTCAATTTGATAAGTGAGCAGCTATTGTATCGAGTAGAGGATTGTTTTATGAGCTTTGAGGGGATAGGTAAGTCGTGAAGCGAAATTTAGTGACTGCCAGTCTGCTCATAACTCTTTGCGCTGTAGCACTGGTAATCAGTGTGACCACAGGGCAGGCTCAGCGTACTGAATTTGAGACTCCTATTGTCCGGCGATCGCTCGATCGCAAACTACCTGCCAAGCCGCCCATAGTCCGGGCGATCGCACCGTCAAAGGTGCCGCCATCGGCTAAGAAAAAGCATCAGCCCATCCAAGCTAAAGCTGCCCCGCCAATTCTTCAAGTCAGCCAAGCGATAGATCCTCTAGCCTGTGCTGTGCAGCCAGCGTCAAATAAAGCAGCGCGATCGCGCAATTCATCCAATCCAGCGGCTCAACGTTCTTTGGGATCAGTCGAGCTAGAGCGCTTTCGTCGCCCGCTGAGCCTCGCCATAGGCGACCCCAAAAGCTATCAGCCCCAAGAAGCCGTGGTTTTAATTGATCCCACCAACTATGGCGATCGCTACTTCAAAGATGTCAACGGCAACCTTGCGCTTTTACCGCCACTGGTCGTGCTTCACGAAACGGTCGGCTCAGCCAGCAGCACTTTAAACTTCTTCCGCACCCCACACCCCAAGGAAAATAACCAAGCAAGCTACCATACCTTGATTTCGCGAGATGGCACAGTGTTATATCTGGTTCCTCCCGACAAACGAGCGTATGGCGCTGGCAATTCCATATTTTTTGGGGTAACTGGAGTTGCAGAAGCCATCAAAACCCACGCCAAATTTCCGCCATCAGTGAACAACTTTTCCTATCATATTGCACTCGAAAGCCCACCCGATGGCAATACAAACGCCCCAACCCACAGCGGCTACACGCCTCAGCAATATCAATCCCTGGCTTGGGTCGTTTCTAAAACTGGCGTGCCGGATGACCGCATTACCACTCACAAGCTGGTCGATCGCTCTGGGCAACGGATGGACCCACGCAGCTTTGACGGTTCCTACTTTTTGAAGCTCATGCAGACCTATCCCAAAACCGTTGAAATTCCGATAGGCTGTGTAGCGCCGCAAGTAGGATACCAACTCAAACAACCGATTAAGCAAGCTCAAAAGGCGAATCGCCCACCCCAATAAACCCGTCATTTAAGCAATTTAGGGCATGGAAGAGGGCATGGAAGAGGGCATGGAAGATTGCGTAGTTAGAGAGCGGTATGATTGACTTGAATGGATGCGTTCTCAAGTTTGATATGGCATGGCTCAAGCGAGTGACGTTCGGTTTAGCGTTATCCAACAGTTTAATAGGGGCGATCGCGATCAACGCCGAATCAGCCACCCCAGCCCCCGGCGATGTAGTGGTGGAAATTAAAATTGCACCGTCGATCGAGCGATTCCCTAAGCGATCGTTTCACGAATTGCCGACTCGTTTCCAACCGCCTAGCCAAGCTCCCGTTTCCCCCGCAGGCGCTTCTACTGCTGCAACCCCAAGCCCCTTATCAGCCGCTCAGTATCCGTCGTTTAATAGTCAACAACTCGATCGCCAGCTACAGCTTTACACTCGCTACCTAGCCCAGTTTGGCAAGCCTGATATTTTAATTGTGGGCAGTTCTCGCGCCTTACAAGGGGTCGATCCAATCGCACTTCAGCAAGCCCTCGCCAAACGCGGCTATCCTAACCAAAAAATTTTCAACTTTGGCATCAATGGAGCCACCGCACAGGTTGTAGACTGGCTCCTGCGCCAGTTACTCACCGCTGAGCAATTGCCGCGTCTCATTGTTTGGGCAGACGGGGTACGCGCCCTGAATAGTGGGCGAGTTGACCACACCTTCGACAAAATTCGTGCCTCTCAAGGATATCAAGCCCTCAAGTTAGGAGTTCGCCCACCGATTCCTCAAATGAATCGATTAGAAGTCGGACAAATTTGCATGGATGCATTGCCATTGCCATTGCCCGCTCCTCTAAAATCCATTCCTGCTATCTCCAAGCAAACGGCGTTGAATCCGATGCAGGATACATTTTGCAATCACACTGCCAAAGTAACCATTCGGGCGGGAAACTCCTTAACTTCATCGTTAATGCCCCCCATCACAGCCGTTGAAACTTTAGGCTTTCAAATTGTGAATACACAATTCACTCCTCAAGCTTACTTTCAGCGGTTTCCGAAAGTGTCAGGTTACTACGATGCCGACTATCTCCGGTTTACCCTAACAGGTCGGCAAACCGATGCCTTCGAGCGAGTGGTTGCTTTTGCCAATAAGCGGCAAATTCCGCTGGTGTTTGTCAGCCTGCCTCTCACGCAAACCTATTTGGATGCCGCTCGGTTGACCTACGAAGATCAGTTTCGTAGAGAGATGAAACGATTTGAGCGATCGCGACGATTGGTGTTTAAGGATCTTAGCTTGCAGCAAACGCTTGATTTAAATAAATACTTTGCCGATCCTAGTCATTTGAATCGTCACGGGGCGGCGGCGGTTGCGAGGCAAATTAGTGCTGACTTAGCCCGCTTGACCGAGAAAATGCAGTCATCTACCCAATCAAATTCAGCGCGATCGCGGCTCAGTTCGGGGGTTTATTGTGAAAAAGGGTGTCTCTATCTGCCCAAGATTTTTGCGGGTTTTCCAAAAAGCAGCTTAGATGTAGCCATTCATCCTTAAATTGCACTAGAAAGAATCAGTGCCGTAGCTCAACTTGCCCTAGTCCAGGCATGGCTACAAACCCCCTTGACAAAGTATATTTGTGGCGATCGCGTTTCCCTTCCAAATCGCGCGATCGCCCTTCGATAATTTCATGCTCCTAATTGTCATCAATTACAATAGGGCGCTCCCATCACTGCCCTTGCATCTGCCGCAACAGGTCTTGCGTCAGCGGATGCTGCGATCGCTGCGCCGTTTGCCCCGCCTGCATCACCACCCGTACTAGATAAGCGTCCTTGGGACTCGTACAACCCTGCCAGATAACCGAGGCTGGTGCCTGCCTATCTTTTGGGACGCACCTTTCGCGATCGCTTGGGTCATCCGACGCGGCAGATTGGCGCGATCGCGGATACCGTTTACCTCGTCACCGCTGGCTGGTCAACGCTGTATTATCGGAAAAAGCAGGTTGTGCCGCTCCATAGGCTGATCACGCGATCGGTTGGCTTGCTCCCACTCAGCAAACCTCCAAGACTGCCCGCAGAAAATTCGGTTCCTAGAGAACTCTGGCTTACTTTTACGGTGTAAGCCTTATTAAGCTGAGTTCGGGTTGAGCCAGTGCCCACTCCAGAAATAGTCGTCAGTTTATTAGCTCCTTTACTGCGACCATTGACATTCCATCCCGCGAAGCGACCCTGATTAAACTGTAGGGACAATCCATCTGCCCAACTGGCAAAGCCAAGCGGACCTGCACCACACTCCTGATTCACACCGCGACTGCTCGGTTTTCCACGCAAGTTCGTCAGGATTGAGACCACATCGGCTTCCTTGGTGCCGAAAGCGATCGATCGAGTGGCTCCCGTAGACGCATTCACCACTCGTAATCCCTGGGAGTCGAGTGCCAACACGACCGAACTTGGCTTGGCTTGGGCGATCGATTGCAGGGCGCTCGTCATAGCGGGCGCAAGGGATGCTGACCGTCTGGAAGTGAGGGAAGCAGAATCATTTGCAGAAACAGTGTCTAAATCGAGTAGAGATCCACCCGAAACGCACAGTGAAATCAAGAAGGCGTTGATCAGTTTCATAGCTCGTTTTCCGTTTGTGAATGGGCAGAAATGGAGTGAGACTTTATTTTGCTAGCCATTTGCTGCAACCTGCTGACTCTCCACAATCATCAACTACACTGTCTCAGCACCCCATTTCCGGAGATTGATGAGGCTCAACCCAACTATACAGGAGCGGCGATCGCACACTCCACTGACGAAGGGCTGAGCAGCGAAATCAGGCGGTTGCGGTGCTTGCGATAACTCTGAAACTCTCGGTAGTGCCATTTCATAAAGGATAGACTGAGACATTTTGGGTCTTTCAGATGGGTTGACTATTAGACTGAATGAGAATTTTGCAGCTTGTCATGCGGTTAGAGGAGTTGAGGGGAGCGAGATGAAGAATATGGACTCTGAACTCAGCATTGGGAAATTGGGAGAGCAGACCCTGTTAAAGCGGCTGCAAGCATTTTGTCCGGCTGATTTGGTGGGAGATGATGCAGCGGTGTTGACCACTCAACCCGGAAAATCCTGGGTGGTTACCACGGATGTGCTGGTGGATGGGGTTCACTTCAGCGATCGCACTACCCGCCCAGAGGATGCAGGGTGGCGAGCCGCCGCCGCAAATTTATCCGATCTGGCGGCAATGGGCGCAACTCCAATCGGTATCACCGTTGGTTTGGGGGTGCCAGGAGATTTGGCGATCGCCTGGGTAGAACGGCTTTATCACGGGTTAACCGAGTGTCTGGCACAATATAACACCGTGATTGTGGGGGGCGATGTGGTGAGATCGCCCGTAACGACCGTTGCCATTACGGCTTTTGGACAAGCCGATCCAACCCAAATAATCCGTCGAGCCACCGCTCAACCCGGACAGGCGATCGTCGTCACGGGGCTGCATGGAGCCTCCCGCGCCGGATTAGAACTATTGCTCCATCCTGATCAAGGACAGGGGTTAGCTCCTAGCGATCGCGCCGCCCTGATCCGCGCCCATCAACGCCCTACTCCCCGCCTGGATGTTTTACCCTTTCTGTTTCCACCCTCCTCCCTCGTTCGGCGGAGCGCTCATGGTGCAGTCCAAAACCCGCCCCCTTTTGCTGGCATGGATAGCAGCGATGGACTTGCCGATGCCGTTTTGCAAATTTGCCGAGCCAGTGGCGTGGGTGCCCGCCTCGATCGCCCCCAAATTCCCATCCCAGCCGCCCTATCTGAATGGGTGGGTGACGAGCAAGCCATGAAATGGGCACTGTATGGCGGGGAAGACTTTGAGCTAGTGTTGTGTTTGCCCACTGATTTTGCAGTGAAATTGGTTGACCAATTAGACCAGAGTGCGATGATTGGAATAACCACCGCGCAGCCGGATGTGTGGTTAGTCGATTCGAGTCATACCTATCCTGATGAGCAGTTGAACTTTGAACAAGGATTTCAACACTTTGATTAACCCGATCGCACGAAGGCTGAGATCGCCCCGTCTGCTGCGCCGATTCGGATATCTGCTGGTGCTACTGATTGGCGCATGGTTTCTAGTGAGCCTGGGCTGTCAAATTGTGGCTGAGAGCCTGTGGTTTAACGAAGTGGGATATTTGAGCGCTTTATGGATACGGTTGGGGACAAAAATAGTTTTGGGGGGTGGGGTTACCAGCGTGAGCCTAGTTTGGCTGTTAGGCAACCTTTGGCTAGCACAGCGCTTCAAACCTCCCCAAAACTGGAAACCTCCCACTTTAGAACCGCAGCCCTCCACCATTCCAAATCCCTTGGCGCAGCGCCAAACTAGCCGTATTTCGCGCTTTTTCTGGGGGTTGCTTCTGTCAGCAGTAGGGCTGAGTAGCGCGATCGCGATACTGGTGTTTCATTACGCTCAAACAGTGGCGGCTCTATGGCAAACAACCGCAGCCCAAGAAACCGGGCTGCCTGTGCCCGATCGCTTTCAGCTAGCGGCGATTTGGAACCTAGGCAACACCCTATTGGCATCGGAGGCTCCGCTTGCCTCTGGCGGTCTGGCGGTGTGGATGGCGCTAGTCATTGCCCTGCTAATCGTTCCACGAGCGTTACTCAACAGTCTGGCGATCGCTCTGAGTGTAGGGTTTGGATTAATGCTAGCCACTCACTGGAGCCGGTTTCTCCTGTTTTTTCATACCCACCCTTTCCAACGTACCGAGCCATTATTTGAGCAAGATATTGGGTTCTACATCTTTTCGCTTCCGGTTTGGCAGCTTTTAGAGTTTTGGCTCGTAGGCTTAAGTGCCTATAGCTTGCTTGCCGTGAGTTTGGTTTATCTCTTATCCGGCAATAGTCTAAGTCAAGGACGCTTTCCAGGAATCTCATCGCAGCAACATCGCCATCTCTGCGGGTTAGGTGGCTCTTTGTTTGGGGTCGTGGGTTTGGGATATTGGCTGAGTCGCTATGAGTTGCTATATTCAACCCAGGGAGTGGTGTTTGGTGCCAGCTACACTGATGTTTGGGTAAATTTGCCCGCTTACCTGGGGATGTCACTGTTGGCGATCGCGATCGCCCTTCTCCTCTTTGGGTGTGCCCTGCCCCCCAAAAAACCTTCCTACACTTCATCTCCTACTCCCCAGTCTCTTCCTCATTCGCCCGATTTCCGCCAGAGACGCTACGCGAACGGAATTCGGAATTCGCCGATTCCTGTGCTTCTCGGCTACTTGCTGCTGGTGCCACTGACGACCCTGCTGCCACTCGTCGTTCAAAGTGTTGTTGTTCAGCCGAACGAACTGACCCGTGAGCAACCTTTTATTAGCCGCAATATTGCCTTAACCCGTGCGGCATTTGGTCTAGAAAACATCCAGGTGGAAACGTTTAACCCCTCTGGAAAACTGACCTACGCTGATATTGAAAACAACGAGCCGACCTTTCGGAATATTCGCCTTTGGGATACGCGCCCGCTGCTGGCAACCAATCGCCAACTCCAGCAAATTCGTCCTTATTATCGCTTTGCCGATGCGGACATCGATCGCTATACCTTATCTAGCCCAGCCAACAGAGCTAGCTCAGCCAACAACTCTAACCCAGCCAACAACTCTAGCCCAGCCAGCCAGTTTCCCGCCAAACAGCAAGTATTTATTGCCGCACGAGAACTAGACTACACTGCCGTTCCGGCTGAGGCGCAAACCTGGGTCAATGAACATCTGGTTTACACTCACGGCTATGGCTTTACCATGAGTCCGGTTAACGAGGTCGCACCGGGCGGACTCCCTGACTATTTTGTTAAAGATATTGGCACGAATGCCCAAACATCCACAGGCGCGCTTAATACAACGAATGCTGCCGTTCGAGATAATATTCCCATCGGTCAGCCGCGGATTTATTATGGCGAGATTGCTAATACCTACGTCATGACGGGCGGCACGCTGCAAGAGCTTGACTACCCCAGCGGGAGCGAGAATGTTTACAACACCTATGGTGGCGAGGGTGGTGTAACGATCGCGCCTTTTTGGAAGCGCCTGCTGTTTGCTCAATATTTGCGCGATTGGCAGATGGTATTTACCCAATATTTCACGCCTGAAACCAAGCTGCTGTTTCGCCGCAATATTCTCGATCGGGTGCAGGCGATCGCGCCTTTTCTGCACTACGACCATGATCCGTATATTGTCACCGCCGATATTGGCTGTCAGGGCTTAAACCTAAATTGTCAAACGCAATCTCCACCGGTCCTTTCTGATCCAGCGACCCCGCCCAATTATTTGTATTGGATGCTGGATGCCTACACCACGAGCGATCACTATCCCTACTCCCAACCGAGTCAACCGCTTACCCAAACAACTAACGCCGAAAACACGGCAAAACAGCCGCCGCTCAACTACATTCGGAACACCGTCAAAGTGGTGATTGATGCCTACAATGGCTCCGTCAATTTTTATATTGCTGATCCGTCCGATCCAATGATTCAAAGTTGGGCGGCGATTTTTCCAAACTTATTTAAGCCGCTGAGCG
Organism: Leptolyngbyaceae cyanobacterium; assembly: GCA_041752515.1. Lineage (GTDB taxonomy): Bacteria > Cyanobacteriota > Cyanobacteriia > Leptolyngbyales > Leptolyngbyaceae > ULC077BIN1. The sequence goes on from JBGSWI010000093.1 coordinate 25,167, forward strand.
CAATGCCAGCGGCACTGCAAAGCCATCTTCGCTATCCTGCCGATCTGTTTGGTGTGCAGTCTGAACGGCTGATGACTTACCACATGACCGATCCAAAGGTGTTATATAACCAGGAAGATCAGTGGCAAATTCCTGATGAAATTTATCGAAATGAAACTCAGCCGGTTGATCCATACTTTTTGATTACCAATTTGCCCACCACTGAAAATTCAGAAGAGTTTATTTTGCTATTGCCCTATAAGCCCCGCCAACGAACCAACCTAACGGCATGGCTAGCGGCGCGATCGGATGGAGCCAACTATGGTAAGCAATTGCTCTATGTTTTTCCCAAGGGCGAATTGATCTATGGAATTGAGCAAATCGAGGCGCGGATTAATCAAGACCCAGTCATTTCGCAAAAAATCACGCTCTGGAATCGGGAAGGCTCACGCGCGTTGCAGGGCAATCTGTTAGTGGTGCCCATTGAGCAATCGCTGCTTTACGTGGAGCCGCTCTATTTGGAAGCGGAGAAAAACAGTCTGCCGACTTTGGTAAGCGTCATCGTGGCGTATGGAAACCGGATTGCGATCGCAGATAGTTTTGCAGAAGCCTTGAAGGCAATTTTTCAGCCGCAAACACCCATAACCCCGGCGATCGTGCGCCCTGTGGAATAAACCTAATTTATGCCAAAAGATACTCGTCAATTTATGGCTGAGTTAGCCATCTAACTCATTTTTTGGGAACTTTGAGTGGACTATCTGAGTGGACTATCAATGTAAGTTTTTTTAAAATCAGCACACTGATTCTCGAATGGCATCTTGGCGCTGCGTTTTTCGCATCAGATGTCTATCAAGCATCTAATGGCAGATAGCAAAAGATGAATATTTATGTTTCAACTAAGTAGAAGGACTTAATTCAACCGATATAAAAATGCAAATTGAAAACCAGCAAGGATCATCTTCTGCTAAATCTGATAGCAGTGAAACTGAGTTAAATTTTGAGCAATGGGTTAAACAAGTGCGCCCGTTATTGCTGGCATCGGTTCAAAAGCGTGGGTCGAAATGACTTTGAGCATTTGCCCTGAGAGGTTGCTCTTAGAATTGGCAGCTATTCGTCGATGATGGCGCTGCGATCGAGCAGCAAAAGATCGCGCAGTTGATCCGTGTTTAGATCGGTCAGCCAGCTTTCACCAGCCCCCACGACTTGTTCTGCTAGGGCTTTTTTGCTTTCGATGATGGCGTGAATTTTTTCTTCCAGGGTGCCGCTACAAACAAATTTGTGGACTTGCACTTTGCGAGTTTGCCCAATGCGGAAGACGCGATCGGTTGCCTGATTTTCCACAGCCGGGTTCCACCAGCGATCGAAGTGAAACACATGGTTGGCGCGGGTTAGGTTTAAGCCGACACCGCCTGCTTTGAGCGACAGAATGAAAATCCGGGGCGCTTGGGGATCAAGCTGGAAGCGATCGACCATTTCTTCGCGTTGCTTTTTGGAAGTGCCGCCATACAAAAATAAGGTTTCTTTACCTAACTGTTTTTCTAGATGAGCTTTGAGCCGTTTTCCCCATTCGGCAAATTGGGTGAAAATTAGGGCGCGATCGCCTTCTGCCACCACTTCTTCTAGCATTTCTTCCAAGCGTAGCAATTTGCCAGAGCGAGATTGGAAGGAGGGGAGATCTGAGTTTTGAGTTTTGTTCGCGTAGCGTCTCCGTGGGAGATATTTTGAGTTTTGAGTTTCGGCTTGCTCTGCTATCTCTTCGCTCTCCTGATCCTTTGCTCCTTTGAGGAAGAGGTCGGGATGGTTGCAGATTTGTTTGAGCTTGGTAATTAATGCCAGGATAATGCCCTTGCGCTGGATGCCTTCAGCGGCTTCGATGTCTGCCAGGGATTTATCGACCCAATGCTGATAGAGCGATGCTTGCTCAGAGGATAAGCCGCAGAAGACGGTCATTTCTTGCTTGTCGGGCAAATCTTGAATGATTGTGCGATCGCTTTTGAGTCGCCGCAGGATGAAGGGTTGCACCAGCGATCGCAGAGTTTGCAGCGATGCCGTATCGCCAAAGCGTTCGATCGGGGTGGCAAATCGGCGCTGAAAGAAGTTTTTGGGTCCCAGATAACCGGGGTTGAGAAAATCCAAAATTGACCAGAGTTCAGACAGGCGGTTTTCCACGGGAGTGCCCGTCATGGCAATGCGGAACTGGGCTGATAGTTGGCGGATGGCTTGCGATTGTTTTGCGTCTGGATTCTTGATGTTTTGCGCTTCGTCTAGCACCACGCCCCGCCAAGAAACGGGTTGCAAGTCCTTAATATCTCGATGAACCAGCGCATAGCTAGACAGTACCAGGTCAATTCCTTGGACTGCTCTGGAAAACTCGTGTCCTTTTGTGCGCCCTTCGCCATGATGCAGTAACACCTTCAAACTGGGTGCAAACTTCCGAACTTCCCGTTCCCAGTTGCCCAAGACTGACGTGGGGCAAATCAGCAGGGTCGGCGCGTCTAGGGAACCTTGTTCCTGCAAGTGCAGCAGAAAGGCGATCAGTTGAATGGTTTTACCCAAGCCCATATCGTCTGCGAGGCACGCTCCCAAACTCCATTGCTCCAAGAATGACAGCCAGCCCACACCACGCGATTGATAGGGACGCAATTCACCCTGAAAACTTTTGGGTGTTTCAAGGTCGGCGATCGCTTGATTGCCGCTGAGCGTATTGATCAAATCATCCAGGGCACCCGATGCTTCAAAGCTGACTACGGGCAGCTTTTCAATCATTTGAGTATCGCCGGTGCTGATGCGCAAGGCATCTTCTAAAGACAGTGCGGGCTGGTCTTTACGGCTGGCGAAAAAGGTTTGGGCGGCGCGAATATCTTGCGATCGCAGTTCTACCCATTCGCCATTGATTTCGACCAGCGGCATATTCAGGGCAACGAGGCGATCGAACTCTTCCTTAGAAATACTTTGTCCGCCAATCGTCAGTTCCCACCGAAAGTTGAGCAAACTTTGCAGCCCCAAACGCTGCCCCTGTCTCAGTTTGCCCGTTTCTGCCTGAATTTTTAGCCCCAGTCGATTTGCCCAACCGCCCTGACTGGCAAGACTGGGCGGCACCACCACGCCCACGCCGCTGTCTTGCAATCGCCAAGCGGTGCTTTTGAGAAATTCATACGCCTGCATTGGGCTTAGCGCACAAAACTGAGGGCGCGGTTCCTGCAAACTCGGCTCAATCGGCGCATAGAGACGCGACGCTAACCCCAACCCCATTAAGAAAATTTCTTGCGGCTGGGCGATCGCTCTTCCTTGCACATTCAACCGCTCGACTGGATTATTCCAAATCGTGGGCGCATCCACAATAAAGTTAGGCGTATCCGCCGCCTGTAAGCCATACTCCAATTGCCAGTTGCTTTGCCCATAGCTCGGAGGATAGAGCGATAAGCAAATGCGAAAATTATCTGAGCGGCGATGTTGCAGCGGAGTCTTCCAGGTTTGCAATGAGGTTTCCAAGGCTTCTACGGCAGTGGTGTGAAGCTGCGCCGTAGGACAACTCAAGGCAGTTAACCAATCCTGTAAGACTGGGGCGATCGCGCCGGTTGACTTTGCCTCTTTTTGAGCCAATTCTGCTTTTTCAGGCACCGTCAGCCCCGATGCCGCCTGCCGAATCTGGGCACCTAATGTGGATTGTAAAAAATCAAATACTAAAACTTGAGGATCAGCGGCAAGAGGGAGGCAGAGTTCAGAGTTCGGAGTTCGGAGTTCGGATAAGAGTTTTGAGTTTTGTAAGTCCTTCGGACTGGCTTTGCCCACGCGTAGCGTCTCCGCAGGAGATATTTTGAGTTTTGTAAGTCCTTCGGACTGGCTTTGCCCACGTGTAGCGTCTCCGCAGGAGATATTTTGAGTGGGTTGATTTCTCTCCTCTTGCTCCTCGCCCCTCGCTTCTTGCCCCTCATACATTCGACAGGCGGCAGGCATCCGATCGCAAAATTCTACCCACCGCGCCTGATCGATCGCACTATCCAACAACGGCTCCCATTGGGCGAAAACTGCAAAATTATCTTGTCCTTCGTTGCACTTCTTCAAGCTGGGTAAAAATTTGGTTCGAGCTAACAAATCCAGGCTCCAACGAGCGACATGGCTCCAAAAACGCAAATCGCCACTGACGAACGCTTCTTCGACGGGCTGATAGCCCAAGGGCAACGAGCTGAGAAATAAAAGCGCTTCCGTTGCCGACAAACACAATCCTTCCACGGTCCAAGGGTGCAGAATTAAGGGGCGATCGCCTGCGGAAACGGCTGACAGTTCGGGTAACAATACGGCACTGCTGGGCATAGCCAAATCGCCTTCTAGAACCGAAGTCGGTAAGCCGATGGGTTGAGTTTGCCAGATGGTGTGCGGATGGCTGGGAGCGATCGCCTCTAGGGGCGCTTGAGGCTTGGTTTGAAGCGATTTAGCCGTTTTGCGGGTTCGTTTGGAAGGAGATGGCTCCAACGATGCTGTTACCCCGTCTAACTCTGGAAGATAAATGCCATGACTCTGGTGTAGGCTTTTGAGAAAATCCAGCAATTCTAGCCGCGTCATTCCATAAGGGTTGGGTTGCACAGCCGCACGCTCAGCCGTTGCTTGAGCTTCCACGGGCACCCCCGGATGCGGAGTGACCTTTCGCCAAATTTCTCCCCAAATGATCAAGCAACTTGCCGGTTCCAGCACAGAAGTAGCGGGAGTCGGGGCGGGTTGTTGTGGCAGTAGCCAGCTACCGTGTAGGGTTGCCATTCTCGTTTAAAGCCTTCAAAGGTCGCTAATTTCAGAAGTTCATCGCTTAAAGGCTATTTTATGCACTCACCTAAAGCAATTGCCGGATAAATATTACCCGACGGCGATGAACCCATCTCAACACCTGTCATTGTACAAGCTGCAAACTCAGACCTGAGAGATTGCGATCGCCCAAAAAAATCTCTCCTCGTACATCAATGCTAGGATTGCGACAGAGAATAAAAGACGGAAAAGGATACCACGTTACATGGAAGAAATTGAAAAGTCAATATCCTTTGATGGTAGGGATATTCGGCTGAAGATCGGTCTGCTCGCGCCACAAGCAGGCGGTGCGGTCTTAGTGCAGTCGGAAGACACCGCAGTATTAGTTGCCGCCACTCGCGCATCGGGACGAGAAGGAATTGATTTCCTGCCCCTATTAGTCGATTACGAAGAACGGTTGTATGCCGCCGGACGCATCCCCGGAGGCTTTTTGCGCCGTGAAGGTCGCCCACCCGAAAAAGCAACCCTGATCAGCCGCTTGATTGACCGCCCCTTGCGCCCCTTATTTCCAGGCTGGCTGCGGGATGATATTCAAGTGGTTGCTACGACGCTCTCGCTAGATGAACTGGTGCCACCAGATGTGTTAGCGGTTACGGGGGCTTCGCTGGCAGTATTGCTGGCGCAAATTCCGTTTAATGGACCAATGGCAGCGGTACGGGTGGGGTTAGTCGGCGATGATTTCATCATCAACCCCACCTACAAAGAAATTGAGAGCGGCGACCTAGATCTAATCGTGGCGGGTTCTCCTCAAGGCATCATCATGGTGGAAGCAGGCGCGAATCAACTGCCTGAACAAGACATGATTGAGGCGATCGATTTTGGCTATGAAGCGGTGCGCGATTTGATTCAGGCTCAGCGCGATATCCTCAGCGAGTTGGGCATTGAAATCATCACGGCAGAAGCGCCTGAAGTGGATAAAACCTTAGAAGATTTCATCCGCGATCGCGTTACTGTTCCCGTCAAAGAAGTGATTGGACGGTTTGAAAAAGATAAAAAAATCCGAGAAGCGGCTTTAGATGAGGTGAAGAGTTCCTTGACTGCCGCGATCGCCGAACTGCCCGCAGAAGACCCGGTGAAGCTAGCCGCCGCCGCCAACTCAAAAGCGTTGGGGAACGTATTCAAAGACGTGACCAAAGTTTTGATGCGCCGCCAAATCATAGAAGATGGGGTGCGGATTGATGGTCGCAAACTAGATGAAGTTCGTCCCATCTCGTGTCGGGTTGGCGTGTTGCCTTCTCGCGTTCATGGCAGTGCGCTGTTTAACCGGGGGCTAACTCAAGTGATGTCCGTGGTGACTTTGGGCACTCCCGGCGATGCTCAAGAAATGGATGACCTGCATCCTGATGAGAAAAAACGCTATCTGCACCACTACAATATGCCGCCCTATTCTGTGGGTGAAACCAAACCCATGCGATCGCCGGGTCGGCGCGAAGTGGGTCACGGTGCCTTGGCAGAACGAGCGTTGGTTCCCGTCCTGCCCAAGAAAGAAGATTTCCCTTACGTTCTGCGGGTCGTGTCTGAAGTGTTGTCCTCGAACGGTTCCACTTCTATGGGGTCGGTGTGCGGTTCCACTCTGGCGCTCATGGATGCAGGGGTTCCAATCCTCAAACCCGTCAGCGGGGCGGCGATGGGCTTGATCAAAGAAGGGGAGGAAGTCCGCATTCTCACCGACATTCAAGGGATTGAAGATTTCTTGGGCGACATGGATTTCAAAGTGGCTGGCACCGATACCGGGATTACCGCTTTGCAGCTTGACATGAAAATTAACGGCTTGCCGATGGATATCATTGCTCAAGCGATTAATCAGTCAAAACCGGCTCGGCTGCACATTCTTGACAAGATGATGCAAACTATCAACACGCCTCGCACAGAGATGTCACCCTTTGCGCCGCGTTTGTTGACCATTAAGATTGACCCTGAATTTATCGGCATGATTATTGGTCCGGGGGGTAAAACCATCAAGGGCATTACCGAAGAAACCGGTGCCAAGATCGACATCGAAGATACGGGCATTGTGACGATTTCGGCGATCGATGGTGAAAAGGCAAAGCGCGCCCGTGCCATTATTCAAGGCATGACCCGCAAGCTGAATGCAGGCGATGTCTATGCCGGAAAAGTGACGCGGATTATCCCGATTGGGGCGTTTGTGGAGTTTCTTCCCGGCAAGGAAGGTATGGTTCACATTTCTCAACTCGCCGACTACCGAGTGGGCAAGGTAGAAGATGAGGTGAATCTGGGAGATGAAGTGATTGTTAAGGTGAGAGAAATTGATAGTCGTGGACGCATCAACTTGACTCGCCTGGGCATTCATCCCGACAAGGCAACGGCGGCGCGTGAGGCGGCTGCACAAGCTTAGGAGCATGAGGGGCGATCGCTTGAGTCAAGCGATCGCCCCCTTTGACAAATACTGCTCAGGATTCACAATTTCAGCTAAATTATTCACGCATATTTTCAAGGAGGATTTCTTTACAGGAGTCCTTGTTTTAAAATGGAAGCAAACTTTCTATATCCAAAACTTAACCAGTTTGCTTCAAACAATAAATTTCAGTTACTGGTGCCATCAGATCCTCTCAGTTATCCGGGTTAGGTTTTCCTTGAACTATTTATCTACTATTTATCTAAAAAGGGATATACTGCTATGCCAGTTAGGTGCGTTCTTGACTTGAAATAAGAATTAAGCGTTGGGTAAAGTTCTATCAGGCATGTCGAATTGTCAAACTCGTCAAGAATCAGGTTGCATAACTAAATGTTGAGTCATGGTTTCATCACATGGTGTAAGTATGAATTTAGAGACACCTCCTCAGTCTAAAGATTTAATTGGTTTTCCAGTAACAGCAATGCCCTTTGAAGCTCAAGTAGCTCTAATGGTTCAATGGGCAAAGGAACGTCGCAGTAAGGCAATCTGTATTGCGAATGTTCATATGCTGATTGAAGCTTACCAACAACCAGATTTTGCTTCAATCTTGTGTAGTGCGGACTGGCTGACTGACACATTTCCTCAAAGGAGGGGTCAAATCCACGTACTCTGGGGATTACCACATCACCAGACATCCCTATGGAAGAAACCCCTCGCTTATATGATGCGCTGCGGCAGTTACTCGGTCAACAGTGCCGCTGG